>NZ_JBXWSM010000099.1:0-11591 GCF_059613405.1 Ruegeria sp. BHSA118 | reverse complement strand
AATCGCCGCCACCATCCGATCCGCCGCAGCACAAGCAGGCGTTCCGATCCATTCAGACCCTCCCACAGCGCGCGCACTTCACGCGACCGTGGACATAGGTCAGGAGATCGCCGAAGAGCACTATCGTCCTGTTGCCGCCGCGATCCGGTTTGCCGAAGCGATGCGAAAACGCGCGAAGGAGCAAGTTCGATGACTCACACGCAATTACCCGATCTGGAAAAAGTGACCAACGCAGCGTTTCAGAAGCAATTTCAAGCGCTACGACCGGTCCTGGAGGCTGAGGCGCGGATCAAGCAGCAACTTGCCATATTGGACAGTCAACTCCGTCAGGCGCGCCAAGACAGCACCAAGGTCGAAGGCTATCAGGTTTCAGGGACCGACGTTCTCTGGAATAGTTGGGAGTCCGCGACGCGGAGACAATTGAACCTGCAACTGGCACGAACGCGCGCGCAGAAACTGGCCGGAATGGAAGCTTTACGTGCTGCCTTTGGGCGAAAACAAGCGGTGGAAACATTGCGGAAGAAAGTTCAGCAGGCAAACCGAAAAGCAAATGCCAAAAAGCACTTCGGGCCATAGCTTGACCGACCCGAAGTATCGGGCCGGCCAGTGTCAGCTATCTTGTCGGTTTACGCTCAGGATCAGCACTTTGGACACGTCGTCGCCAAATTCTTTGCGCGCCACTTCCAGCAAGGAATTCCGCAATACATCCAGGTTCCCGGATTCTGTAAAAGCCCCGTCAAAACCACCCGTGTTTGCATGGTCAAAAAGAACCTGAAGAAAGCCATCCCTGAGTTTAGGCTCGATTGCATAATAGGTTTCTGAAATGGCCGGGTTCGCCTCAAGGCTCAGCGACAGCGTTACCATGGCTTCGATCTGGTCGTCTTTTACAACGGGGACGACGAATTGCTTGGTCATTTTCAGATAACCAAAGCTCTCCCCCTCGCCTTTTTCCTTTGATTTCCCTGTTTTTTTGCCGGCCGCCTTGTCCTCTTTGACTGCTTCTTTTTCGGTAACGGCAGTTTCAGGTTTCTTTGCAGGTGCAAGAACAAGACCCACGCCAATACCCGCGCCGAGTCCAACAATCAGAAAAATCACGGGAATCAATTTCGCGACCACGATCTCACCTCAGAACGGCAAAAGGGAATCAAGAACTTGCTGACCATAGCGGGGTTGCTGGACATCCGTTATCTGCCCTCTGCCACCATATGACACGCGCGCCGACGCGATTTTGTCATAGGTTATTTCGTTTTGCCGCGAGATGTCCTGCGGGCGGACATATCCCGTCACAAGAAGCTCTCGCAGCTCGAAGTTGACCCGCAACTCCTGGGATCCCGATATTGAAAGAACTCCGTTCGGCAACACATCAAGCACTGTTGCGGCAACACGCAGAGTCAGTTTTTCGTTTCTCCTGACGGATCCGCGGCCAGAGCTCGAGGAATCCGCCTCAATCGAAACGGCTTCATCCAGCGATGCGCCCTGGGGCAGGTTCTTTTGCACGCGCTGAGGCAGACCGAAGAGACTGGGTACTTCAAGGTTTTCGGAACCAGATCTAGATCGTCTGGTGTTGTTCGAAATTTCGGCCTTCTCGTCCAGCTCGATGACAACGGTCAGGATATCACCTTTCTTGATCGCGCGCTGGTCGCCCAGCAGCGAATGCTGCCCGCCGCTCCACAAAGAGGACCGGTCGACGTTTCGCTGGGGTTGGGTGTGCAATGGCAAACCCGGCCACAACATTGCGACCTGTTCCGGGGAATCCTCGTTGGGCGTGAAACTTGGCGGTTTGCCCAAATGATCCATTCGACCACATGCGGACAAGGCAAAAGCCGTCAGGACAAGGGTTTTTGGCAATCCGTGCATCACTGTACCTCGATTTGACCGTCCGGACGGATTCGGCCTGTTACGGTTGTTCGGGATGAAAGGTTCATGACCCGAATGCGATCCCCCGCCGCGCCGCGCCCCAAGGCCCGGCCCTCAGTGGTGATCGACAAGGGTTGACTGCTGAACACCAGCACGACCAGATCGTTTCGATCCACGATGGCAGGTGGCCCAATATCAGAGCCGCGAATTGGCCGACCGGGGTAAAGCGCCACCCGGGCCTCTTGTCCGATCAGAAGGTCAGGATCTGAAATTGTATCGGCAACATCTGTTGGCTTTAGCTCGAGATCGGCCGCAGAAATGACTTCCTTGGCCCGGATCGTGCGTGTCGGCACCACAATGTCAGCCTGGGCGGCAATTGGCGCCAGCAGCGCCAGAGAAAGAACCAGATGTCGCATCACCGTACCTGCGTTGTCGCGCTCATCATCTGGTCCACCGCCGTGATGACTTTGGCATTCATCTCATAGCCGCGTTGCGCTTCGATCAGCTCGGTAACTTCGCGAACGGCGTCAACCGAACTGTCTTCCAGATAACCCTGCCGCAAAGTTCCCAGACCGTCTTCGCCCGGCGTACCCAGTACCGGAGCGCCGGAAGCTTCGGTTTCCTTGAACAGATTGCCTCCGACGGCTTCCAGGCCTTTTGCATTCGAAAAACTGGCCAGCGTAAACTCCCCAAGCAACTGACCTTCGGGGGAATCGTCAAAATATGCATAGACCTCGCCCGACGCATTGATCGAAACAGAACGCGCATCGTCGGGGATGGTGATTTCCGGCGAAACCGAAAACCCGTCAGAGGTGACGATCAGACCTTCTGCCGACCGCTTCAAACTGCCATCGCGCGTATACGCGGCCTGACCGCTGGGCAAGGTCACCTCCAGATACCCGCGACCTTCAATTGCAATATCCAGATCGCTCCCGGTGGCCGACAAGGCCCCTTGTTCCAATTGCACTGTCACCGCTGCGGGTCGCACACCCAGACCCAGTTGAATACCCGTGGGCAGAACCGTTCCGTCCGACGCGTTCACCGTGCCGGCCCGCGCCATCTGCTGATAATGCAGGTCGGCGAATTCGGCCCGTCGGGCGTTGTAGCCGGTGGTGTTCATATTCGCGAGGTTGTTCGAGATCGTCTCGACCCGCATCTGTTGCGCTGTCATACCGGTGGCGGCAATTTTAAGGGCCCGCATGTCTAATTCTCCTCATCCAAATCAGCGCATCAGCGCCTTGAGTGCTCCACGCACGCGCTCATCTTCACTCTCAAGAAAGCTTTGCCCCAGCTCATAGGCGCGCTGGATTTCCACCAAACGGGTCACTTGCTGAATCGCGTTCACGTTTGACCCTTCGAGAAAGCGATGCAAAACCACCGGCTCGTCGACCGGCTCGATTGCACCGTCGGTGCGGAAACGAGTGTTTCCTTCGCGTACAAGTTCGTTCGTGTCGGCGACGTTGAAAACGCCCAGCTGACCCAGAAGTTGACCATCGACACTCATCGTTCCGTCGCTGCCGACATCGATTGACGCTGCATCAGGCGGGATGAACACAGGCGCGCCATTGGCATCGAGCACGCGCGCACCATCCATTGAAACCAGATCGCCATCGGCATTGGGAGAAAAGCTGCCAGCCCGCGTCAGCCGGTTGCCGTTCTGGGTTTCGACCATGAAGAACCCGTCGCCTTCGATGGCAAATTCAAATTGCCCGCCGGTTTGCGTCAGCACGCCTTGTTGCATTGACGAATTTCGCGCCTCGGCCCGGCTCATGGAAAGGGAGGGGCTGTTCGGCATATCTCGAATGTATTCCGAGAACACCAGCCCCTGCTGGCGATAGCCGGTCGTGGTGGCATTTGCGATGTTATTTGCCACCAGGCGCATTTCATTCATCAGCCCGGACTGGCGGGACAGGGTGACATAGGCGGTGTCCATCAGCGACCTCCTGCGATCAATGGAACAAGTGTTCGGGTGAAAAACGTAACAAGGGTCTGAGTCATGAACCCCATCGAGATCCAGAACACGACGACGATGGCGATCAGTTTGGGAACAAAGGTCAGCGTCATTTCCTGTATCGACGTCAGGGCCTGAAACAGACCAACGATCAGGCCTGATACCAGAGCAACTGCCAGAATCGGGACCGATGTGATGACGGCGATCCAGAGAGCCTGACGCACGATGTCATAGAAAAGACCTTCGCTCAGCATGGTATCAGACCGGCATCCGCAGGATTTCCTGATAGGCCTCGACCACCTTGTTGCGCACGATCACAGCTGTCTCAACGGCCAGTTCGGTCTGTGCCAGCGCCTGCACCAGCGCGTGCGGGTCGGCCTGCCCTACCATCGCGGTCTGCGACAACTGCTCGCTGTGTTTCAACGTGGATGCAAAGTCCTGAAAACTTGTCTTCAGCCCCTGCACCATTCCCGAGTGATCTGGGTCGGCCTGGGTTGCAGGACGGGCGCCGGCATAATTCTGCGCGGCGGTCAAGGATCGGATGTCCATTCTGGCTGTCCTTTATTTTCTGAGCAGTTCCATCAACGACGACGACATTTGCCGTGTTTGATCGAACATCTTGAGGTTGGCTTCGTAACTCCGCTGCGCCTCACGCGCGTCGGCTATTTCGATCATCAGATCGACATTCGATCCCAGATAGTGACCACTGGCATCTGCCATCGGGTGACCGGGGTCGAAAATTCGTGTCAGGTCGCGTCGGTCAAGCTTTACGCGGCCAGCTTGCACCACGTTCTGACCATCGTTTTCCATGGTCTCAAACGGCACCGTCTTGCGCCGGTACCCGGGCGTATCCGCATTCGATATGTTTTCGGACACGTGACGCAGACGGGCTGCCTGCGCACGCAGGGCGCTGGCGGATGCCGCAAGTGAGTGGGAAAAATCGCTCATCCCCGGCCTCCTTAACCACGTCCCAGACTGGTGCGAAGGATGTTCATCGAGGATTTGTAGATCGCCAACGCGCGGTCGTGCTGTCGTTTGACCTCGACCGATTTCAGCATCTCTTCTTCAAGCGATACGCCGTTGCCATTTGGATCACCCGACGGAGCGGCCTGGTGCTCTGCCCAGGGCTGCGCACCTGTACCGCCGTTCAGATGACCCCGCCGCGTGGCCATCATGGTCACTTCGCGTCCCGAGGTTTCAAGTGCTTTATGGAAGGGCTCGATATCGCGCGGCTGGTAGCCCGGCGTATCCGCATTGGCCATGTTGCGCGCAATCACCGCCTGTCGTTGCCCGGCATGGGTTGCCATTGCGTACGCGGTCTTAAGGACGTTCAAGTCATAGAACATCGGGGCTTCTCCCTCGATCAATTTCAATCAAGGCTTAACCCCGATTCCTTTAGAAACCGTTTTCAGAACCCAATTGGAGAACCCAAGATGTCTGATCTCGACCCGATGCTTCTGAAACATGAATTCGATCGGATGACTTCGATCCGCCACGTGGGCTTGGTCAGCCGCGTCGCACAAGGGTTGATCGAGATCAGTGGCTTGAACGAACATGCGCGAATCGGAGACTTGCTTACATTGCGGCGGCGCGCAGGGCCCGATCTGGCCGGTGAAGTGCTGCATGTCGGTGCAGACCATATCCACATGATACCGGGTTCCGCCCCGGACGGTGCCAGCCTCGGGGACCGTGTGTACCTTGATCCCTCGCCGGGTTTCGCGCCCGCATTGCACTGGCTTGGGCGCGTCATTGATCCGTTTGGCAAACCGCTGGACGGAAAACCTCTGCTGAACGGGCCACAGGATCGCAACATCATGCAAGCCCCCCCGCCTGCGGTGGCGCGCAAGCCATTGGGAAAGCGGATGGCCACCGGACTATCGGTTCTCAACACCATGCTGCCGATTGTACGCGGTCAACGCGTTGGGTTGTTTGCGGGATCAGGTGTGGGGAAATCGACGCTGCTGTCGACGCTGGCGCGCTTCATGCAGGCTGACGTGGTTGTGGTGGCTCTTGTCGGTGAACGTGGGCGTGAAGTGAACGAGTTTGTTGCCCGTGCCATTGGCCCGGAAGCCATGAAGCGCACTATCGTTGTCGCCGCGACGTCCGACCAGTCTGCATTGGCGCGCAGACGGTGCGCGTGGTCGGCCATGTCGGCGGCAGAGTTCCTGCGGGATCTGGGGCTGAACGTCCTGTTTCTGGCCGATTCGGTAACCCGTTTCGCGGAAGCGCATCGTGAAATCGCCGTCGCCATGGGCGAAGCCCCATCGCTCCGAGGCTATCCGCCCTCTGTCACCCCCCTGATTGCCAATCTGAGTGAACGCGCAGGCCCCGGCACGCAGGAGCAGGGTGATATCACCGCCGTGTTCAGCGTCCTGGTCGCGGGTTCCGACATGGATGAACCCATAGCCGACATTCTGCGCGGTGTGTTGGACGGGCATATCGTACTCAGCCGCGAGATTGCAGAACGCGGGCGCTTCCCGGCCATTGACCTCAGCAAATCCGTATCCCGCAGCCTTCCAGAGGCCGCGTCAGAGGCCGAGAACCAGATGATCAACGAAACCCGCAAACTTATCGGCAGCTACGAACAATCCGAAGTCATGATAAAGGCCGGGCTGTATTCAGAAGGGTCAGACCCGCTCTTGGATCAGGCCGTGCGCGTTCATGAGGAGTTGGACACGTTTTTCGGCAAACCCGATTCCGAAGGAATTGAAAACAGCTTTAACCGCTTGTCCCTGATTCTGCGCCGTGCCTCGGCCGGCCTGCCGCGTCAGTGAACTCGGAACAGTTTTAAGTATTAAGGCCGCCTTAAGACCTGCACTGCTATTCCGATAGTCGGGTGATAAAAAGGTGGTGGAGATGGGTGCGCAAACCAATGCGGCGCCAATCATCATCAAGAAGAAGCGTTCATCAAGTGGCGATGGCCATCACGGTGGCGCGTGGAAAGTCGCGTATGCCGACTTTGTGACGGCTATGATGGCCTTCTTCATGTTGATGTGGCTGCTGAACGCAACAACGGAACAGCAACGAAAAGGGTTGGCGGATTACTTCGCGCCAACAATCCCGCTAAGCCCGGAATCCGGCGGCGGGGACGGGGCGTTTGGCGGCGACAGCATGCTGTCAGAAGAAGTGCTGCTGCGGGACGGTCAGGGTGCCACGACCACGCACCCGACTGAATCGCATCAGGCCCGTGGCTCGATCGGAGTGAATGCCGAGGGCGGCGGCAAAGGAGACAAGGAAGATTTCTCTACGTTGGAGGCGCAACTGCTGGGGCGCAAGGGTGAAAGCGAGGTCTCGGACAAACTGCTCAAGCATATCGTCACACGGGTCACGGATGAAGGATTGGTGGTGGAACTGTTCGACACCGACGATCAGGCATTGTTCGAATCGGGCTCTGACAAGCCAACCATCTTTCTGCGGTCCTTGGCCCTGATCATCGCCCGAGCATCGGATCTTGTCGTCAATTCGATCGCCGTCGAAGGGCATGTCAGTGCGTCTCCGGTTGTGCAGGCGCGCAACACAGCCTGGGAATTGTCCACGGCAAGGGCCCAAAAATTGCGTCAGTTGCTGCAGGACAAGGGCGTTGCGGCACAAAGGATGGATCGTGTTACGGGCCATGCAGACCGAGAATTGTTCGCCGACAATCCCATGGCTGCGCGGAACAACAGGATCGAAGTGATCTTTCTGCGCCAGCCCTAAATGATAGAGCGTATTTTACATGTTAGCGCGCTGTTAAGGGGCAGCGCGTTACCTGTTGCATCAAAGACGGACGCAACAGAAGGGCGCACCCATGACCATTTCCTCTTCGCTCAATGCCGGTGTGGCGGCGCTGAAAGCCAACGCCAACAGGTTGGCGACGATTTCCGACAATATCGCGAATTCTTCAACCTACGGGTATAAACGGGTCGAGACGGATTTTCATTCAATGGTCACGTCGGGCCAGGGTGGCAGCTATTCGGCAGGCGGCGTGCGGACGACAAGCCAGCGCATGATTGATCAACGCGGGCCCCTGGTCACGACCAGCAACTCAACCGATCTGGCAGTTCGCGGGCGCGGCATGTTGCCTGTGCGCCCCAGTTCGCAGATCGGGAATAATTCGAACGAGATGCTGCTGACAACAACCGGGTCCTTCCGCACCAACGAAGAAGGGTATTTGGTTACCGAATCCGGCCTTGTTCTTCTGGGCTGGCCCGCGGCATCTGATGGCACTATTCCACCGGTTTCGCGCGATACACCCTCCGCGCTTGTACCCATTCAGCTCAGCGTGAATCAGCTTTCGGGTTCTCCAACCACGGAAATGAAACTGCGTATGAACCTTCCGGCCACGGCAACAGATGCGGGCGCGCCGGGCGACATTCAACCTTTGTCGGTCAAGTATTTCGACAATCTCGGCAAGTCTGAAAGCGTCGATATCCAGTTGATCCCGACCGTTCCCGCAACCGGCAGCAGCAATGAATGGCGGATGGTACTGCGCGATTCAGCCTCTGGCGGGGCCGTCGTGGGGGAATACAGGCTGACATTCACCGACAACCGAACGGCCGGGGGAACCCTCGCAAGCGTGACACCTATTTCAGGCGGTGCTTATGATCCAGCAACGGGCAGTGTCATGGTCAACGTTGCCGGCGGACCGATGGAGATCAATATCGGCCAGATCGGGGATACCGACGGCATAACCCAGCTATCCGACACCTTTGCGCCGGTTTCAATCACACGCGACGGCTCTGCCGTGGGAACCATGACCAGCGTTCAGGTGGACGAAAACGGCTATGTCTACGCGCGCTATGATACAGGTGTTAACCGCCGCATGTTCCAAATCCCGCTTGCTGACGTTCCCAATCCTAACGGCCTGACCGCGCTGGACAGCCAAACCTACGAGCCGTCACGGGAAAGCGGTACGTTCTTTCTGTGGAATGCGGGCGAAGGTCCGACCGGGGATCTTGTTTCTTTCGCGCGTGAGGAATCCACCACGGATGTGGCGACCGAGCTGACCTCATTGATTCAGACGCAACGTGCTTACTCCTCCAGCGCCACGGTGATCCAGACGGTGGACGAGATGTTGCAGGAAACGACAAACCTGAAACGTTGATCCAGCTCTGACCCAAAGAAAGGAGCGGCCTCATGAACATGTCGACAGCACTCAATAACGCATTGGGCGGGCTGACTGCGGCCAGTCGCGGGGCCGCTGTGGTGTCCGGAAACATCGCGAATGCGCTGACCCCCGGCTATGCGCGCCGGTCCCTGGAACTTGCGACAAGCCCAATATCCGGAAATGGCGTACGCACCGTAGGCGTGATCCGGCATCAGGATCCGGTTTTGACCGCTAACAGACGTTTGTCTGATGCCGAACTCGCCTTTCGGTCGGACGTTTCAGATTTTCACGCACGGTTCGAACAGCTGGTGGGCTCTCCTGATGACGGCCCTTCGCTGTCTACCCGTCTGTCCTCGTTGGAAAACGCCTTTATCACCGCGGCCAGCCTGCCTGACTCGATCGAACGGCTGGATCAGGTTGCACGCTCGGCCCGCGATCTGACCAACGAGCTGAACGCAGCGTCCGAAGGCGTACGCCAGGCACGCTCGGATGCCGATCGAAAAATTGGCGCTCAGATCGAAACCCTGAATCAGACTCTGAAAGATATCGAAGACCTGAACGCCAAGATTCCCGCCATTCAAAACTCTGGCGGTGACATCGGTGCCCTGCTGGATCAGCGGCACGTCCTGATCGACCAGGTCAATACCCTGATCCCGGTCAATGTCGTGCCTCGCGCCAATGATCAGGTATCCCTGTACTCGGAGGGCGGGCTGATCCTGTTGGAAGGCACGGCCTCGGAGTTCACTTTTTCTACGACCGGCGAAACAAAGCCTCACATGACCGTGGCAAATGGTCTGTTGTCCGGTCTGGAGATGAACGGCAACCCGGTACGGACAAGCGAAGATAACGCTCAAATCCGCGGCGGGGCACTGATGGCGCAGTTCACCATCCGCGACGACTTGGCAGTCGACGCGCAGGTTCAGCTCGACTCGGTTGCAAGGGACCTGATTGAACGATTTGAAACGCCCGGTTTGGATTCGTCGGCTCTTGCGACAGCTCCTGGTCTGTTCACCGACGATGGCAACCGATTTGATCCTGCATCTGTTGTCGGGCTTGCATCACGGATTTCACTCAATTTAAGTGTAGACCCCGACAATGGCGGGGACAGTTGGAAACTGCGCGCGGGTCTGGGTGCCGCAACTCCGGGTGACCCCGGGCAGGCTGCTCAACTACGCGCGTTCGGGAACATATTGAACGACGCACGTCCGGTATCCGGCGGGCTGTTCGGCACGGGAAACATGCGCGCTGCCGAGTTGACCGAGGCCCTGTTGTCGAAAGCGGGCGCACACGCCCATGCCGCAGATCAACGCAAGACTTTTGCAAACAGCTTTCAGCAGCAAATGGCGCAGATCGAGGCCGCGCAGGGCGTGGATACCGATCAGGAACTACAACGGCTCATGCAGGTCGAACAGACATACGCCGCAAACGCTCGTGTCATCTCGGTTGTTGACGAGCTTATGGAAACTCTTCTGAGGTTGTGACCATGAATATCACTTCTATCGGCGATTTGGCACGAGGAATGACCTTGCGAACCCGCGCAACAGATATCAAAACCCAGATCGAAACCCTGTCTTATGAAATGTCCACCGGGCGGGTACAGGACGTCTCGGAGCGGCTTGGCGGGGATTATTCGCAAATTCTGGATCTCGACCGCAGCCTCGCCAGACTCGACGCCTTTGGCATCGCAACATCCGAAGCGGCCCTGTTCACCGATACCATGCAACTGAGCCTGAAAACCTTCGGAGATTCGGTCGGAGACATGACCGCGTCTTTGCTGGCTTACGGAACCGCCAATCAGCCCGTCAATCATGAACAAGCGTCCCAACAGGCGAAGAATGAGCTGGACACGATGATTTCGGCACTGAACACGCGCGTAGGAGGGCGCAGCCTGTTTTCCGGCACCGCCACCGATGTGTCACCCCTGCAATCTTCGAACGATCTTTTGACGGCGCTGAAATCGCAGTTGACGGGACTTGCCACGGTCGCTGATATCAGGCTGGCGGCAGAAAACTGGTTCAATGACCCAGCCGGTTTCGACGCCGTGATTTATCAGGGGTCAAGCAGCACCCTGTCTCCGATGCAGATCTCGGAGAACGAAAGCGTCACGCTGCCGATCACGGCAACGGACCCGGCGTTCAAGACCGCACTCAGGGATGTCGCCGTTGCGGCGCTGGCCACCGACAGCGCATTGGCACTTTCGCCCGATCAACGCACCGCTTTGTTCACGCGATTAGGGGTCGATCTGGCCAACGCACAGGATGCGACCGTCAAGCTCCGGGCAAAGGTCGGGGCGGCCGAAGCCCGCATCGAAGAGGCGGCAACACGCAATTCGTCGGCCCGAACCAGTTTGGAATTCAGCCGGAACGAACTGATCGCGGCTGATCCTTATGAGACGGCAGCGAAATTGCAAACGGTGCAATTTCAGTTGGAAAGCCTGTATTCCGTAACCGTTCGCAATGCGAACCTGTCGCTGGTGAACTTTCTGAGATGAGGGCGCTGATTTTTCTCCTGATTCTCCTTCCCGGCATGGCTTGGGCTGGGACAATCCGTCTCAAGGACCTCGTGGATTTTGACGGTGTGCGGGGCAACGATCTGGTGGGTTACGGCCTGGTGGTCGGCTTGAACGGAACCGGCGATGGGTTACGAAACGCGCCCTTCACCGAAGAAATCATGTCCAATATCCTCGAACGTCTTGGC
>NZ_JBXWSM010000098.1:0-12484 GCF_059613405.1 Ruegeria sp. BHSA118 | reverse complement strand
GTGTCGGGTTGCGTGGGCTATTTCTATCTTTCCAACCAGTTTCTGGACAAAGTCCTGTTTCCGCCGCGCGGGCCGAATGCGGGCCGAAACATCAACCGCGCGAACTTGATCCGCCCGTGGTTGTTCCTGTTCCCGGCGCTTGCTGCATTGGGGCTGTATCTGGCGTATCCGGTGGTTGAAACCTTGCGCCTTTCGCTTACGGAACGCGTGCCCGGCGGCGGATACCGATGGGTAGGCCTGGACAACTATACCCAAATGGCGGCTGAGCCGAAGTTTTGGGAAGCCATGCGCAACAACATGTTCTGGCTGATCGTCGTGCCGGCCATGTCAACGGCTTTTGGTCTTCTCGTGGCGCAACTGACCGACCGCATCCGCTGGGGCAACTTTGCCAAATCCTTGATTTTCATGCCGATGGCCATTTCATTTGTTGGTGCATCGGTGATCTGGAAATTGGTTTATGATGCGCGACCGGCTGAACAGGACCAGATAGGGATCCTGAACGCGCTGTACATCTTCTTCGGCGGGACCGAACCCAACACGTGGTTAACAATCCCCTTCTGGAACAGTTTCTTTCTGATGGTTGTCCTGATCTGGATACAGACGGGTTTCGCCATGGTCATCCTGTCGGCAGCCTTGCGCGGTATTCCCGAAGAAACCATCGAGGCGGCCATTTTGGATGGGGCCAATCCCTTTCAGATCTTTTTCAAGATCAAGGTGCCGCAGATCAAAACCACGATCCTTGTTGTTTGGACGACGATCACGATCACCGTGCTCAAAGTGTTCGACATCGTCTTTGCCATGACCAACGGCCAGTGGGAGACGCAGGTGCTGGCAAACTACATGTATGACAAGCTTTTCCGCGCCAATGACTGGGGCGTCGGGTCGGCCTCGGCCATGGTGATCATGTTGCTTGTTACGCCGATCCTCGTCTGGAACGTGCGCAACGCGCGCAAGGAGATGGAGTAAGCCATGAGCGATATCGCCGGAACCAAACCCGCGCTCAGATGGGTGGTGCATCTGTCAGTCATCTTCCTGGTGGCTCTTTGGGTCATTCCTACGCTTGGCTTGCTGATTTCGTCCTTTCGGACGGCAGATCAGATTTCGTCCAGCGGCTGGTGGCGGTCGCTGTTTCCCTCTGAACAAAACCTGACGCTTCGCAGTGCCGCGCCCGAGACGCAGGTGCTGGAAAACGGAGTGTATGTCATTCAGGGGGTGTTGTTCGGCAAAGATGAGCAAGCAACGATTTCCAGATGGGGCATCAGTTCGCGCGAGGTTGATGCATTTGAACCGGGCCAAACAGCCGAGCTGCGCCGGGGTGGTACGATCACGGTGGATGCGGCCGGCAACTATCGGATGGAAAACACCGAGGAATTCACCGGAAAACGTGGCGCGCGCATCTTCGTAACGGCCGAATTGCCACCCGAGTTCACTTTGGAAAACTACCGAAAGGTTCTTCTGGATCAAAGCAGTACGGACAGCATGGCCAAGGCGTTTTTCAACACGCTGACCGTGACCATCCCGGCAACAATCATCCCGATCCTGGTTGCTGCCTTTGCGGCTTATGCGCTGGCGTGGATGGAGTTTCCCGGGCGCGCCCTGCTGATCGCGGCCGTTGTCGGCCTTTTGGTCGTTCCGCTTCAATTGGCTTTGATCCCATTGCTGAAGTTTCACCTCAATATCGGGATCGGCAAAGGCTATCTGGGAGTCTGGCTTGCGCATACAGGCTTTGGGATGCCCCTGGCGATTTATCTGCTGCGCAACTACATGGCCGGATTGCCGCGTGATCTGATCGAAAACGCCCGCGTCGACGGCGCCACCGAGTTTCAGATCTTTACCAAACTGATCCTGCCACTCAGCTTCCCGGCGCTGGCGTCTTTCGCGATCTTCCAGTTCCTGTGGACATGGAATGACCTGCTTGTTGCCAAGGTTTTCCTGATCGACGCGACCGGCCAGACAACCGTGATGACGAACCGCATTGTCGAGCTACTGGGTACGCGTGGCGGCAATTGGGAAATCCTTGCGACCGCTGCCTTTGTTTCGATCTTCGTGCCGCTGGTCGTTTTCTTCGCAATGCAAAAATACCTGGTCCGGGGCCTGTTGGCCGGATCTGTCAAATAGAGGCGTCTGATGAACGTGCAGAACAACCCTGAACAATGCAAAGCAACGAAACTGTCTTCGGACTGGTGGCGTGGGGGTGTGATCTATCAGATCTACCCACGCAGTTTCCAGGACAGCAACGGGGACGGGATCGGCGATCTGAAGGGCATCACTGCGCGACTGGATTACATCGCCTCACTGGGCGTTGATGCGATCTGGATCTCGCCGTTTTTCAAATCGCCGATGAAGGATTTTGGCTACGATGTCAGCGATTACCGCGATGTCGATCCCATGTTCGGGTCGCTGGCGGATTTCAAAGAGCTTTTGGATCAGGCCCATACGAAGGATCTGAGGATCATGATTGATCTGGTCTTGTCGCATACATCCGATCAGCACCCGTGGTTCATCGAAAGCCGCAGCAGTCGGGAAAACCCGAAATCTGACTGGTATGTTTGGGCGGATCCCAAACCGGATGGCACGCCTCCGAACAACTGGCTTTCGATCTTCGGCGGCTCGGCCTGGCAATGGGATGCCCGACGCCTGCAATATTATCTTCACAACTTCCTGACATCGCAGCCGGATCTGAATTTCCACTGCCCGGATGTTCAGGATGCGTTGCTGGACGTGGCGCGGTTCTGGCTTGATCTGGGGGTGGATGGCTTTCGGCTGGATACCATCAATTTCTATTTCCACGACAAGGCACTGCGCGACAATCCCGCACTGCCGACGGATCAACGCAACGTCACGATCGCACCGGCCGTGAACCCCTACAACCATCAGGACCACCTGTTTTCAAAAAGCCAGCCCGAGAACATCGCCTTCCTCGAAAGACTGCGGGCTTTGACTGACGAATATGAAGGCCGGGCTTGTCTGGGCGAGGTCGGGGATGCGCAGCGCGGGCTCGAGATCATGGGCGAATACACATCCGGGGATAAGCGGATGCACATGTGCTATGCCTTCGAGTTCCTGGAAAAACGTTCATTGACAGCCACTTACACCAAGCGCGTTTTCGACCAGCTGGAAGCGAAGGCAGGTGACGCGTGGCCATGTTGGGCATTTTCCAACCACGACGTACAGCGTCATGTCTCGCGCTGGAATCTGGATGACGCCGCAGCCCGCCAGCACGCGGTTCTCATGATGTGCCTGCGCGGCTCTGCCTGCCTCTATCAGGGCGAGGAACTGGGCCTGCACGAAGCGGATGTGCCGTTCGAGAAACTGCAAGACCCTTACGGCATCGAGTTCTGGCCCGAATACAAGGGCCGCGACGGCTGCCGCACACCGATGATTTGGGCAGCACAAGATGAACAATCGGGTTTCAGCACCGCAGAACCCTGGCTGCCGGTAAGCGCACAGCAGGCCGGGCAAGCGGTAGACCGATTGGAGGCGGATCCAAGCTCGATGTTGAACCACTACCGTCGCGCCATTGCCTTACGGCATGCGCATCCTGCTTTGGCAACGGGGGCGCAGACCGGCATGACGGAAACGGGTTCGATTCTGTCTTTTGTGCGTGAGGATTCGCATGAGCAGATATTCTGCGCGTTCAATCTGGGTGCGGATACTGCCGAGTTCGAACTGCCCGAAGGCAGTTGGCAGGTCATGGGTCAGGACTTGGGCGGTGTCGAAGGAAACGGCAACGTTGTCCTGAACGCGGCGCAGTTCATCCTGATGTACAGGAAAAAGGGATAACGCATGTCTGAACTCAACCTAACGGACGTCGCCAAGTCCTATGGCCCTGTCGATGTTTTGAAGAACATCAACCTCGACATCGAACAAGGCGAACTGATCGTATTTGTAGGTCCTTCCGGATGCGGCAAGTCCACCCTGCTGCGGATGATTGCCGGGTTGGAGAAGATTTCAGGCGGCACGCTGGAAATCGAAGGACAGGTCATGAACGATGTTCCGCCTGCACAGCGGGGCATCGCGATGGTGTTTCAAAGCTATGCCTTGTATCCCCACATGACCGTTCGCGAGAACATGGCCTTTGCCCTGAAAATCGCAAAGATGCCCGCGGCCGAGATTGATGCTGCCGTAGATCGTGCCGCTCAAATCCTTCAGCTGGAACCATTCCTGGACCGCCTTCCCAAAGCTCTTTCCGGGGGGCAGCGTCAACGCGTTGCCATCGGGCGCGCGATCGTACGTGACCCAAAGGTGTATCTGTTCGACGAACCCCTCTCGAACCTCGACGCGGCACTTCGGGTGGCCACGCGGATCGAGATCGCGCGTCTGAAAGAGGCCATGCCTGACAGCACCATGATCTACGTGACCCACGATCAGGTCGAGGCGATGACTCTGGCCAGTCGGATCGTGGTATTGGCCAACAAGGGCATCGCGCAGGTCGGGACACCGCTTGAACTGTACGAGGCGCCTGACAACGAGTTTGTTGCGCAGTTCATCGGTTCGCCTTCCATGAACCTGCTGTCCGGCACAATCACCGGAACCGGCGAAATGACCACCGTTGAACTGTCATCAGGCGGGATTGCAAGATCCGCGGTTCCAACCGAAGACAGTGACCTGGGTAAAAAGGTCAATATCGGAGTGCGCCCCGAAGACTTGGCCATGACGGAAGAATCCGCGATTCTGTCCGGCAAGGTGGATTTCACCGAAGCCCTGGGCGAAGTCACGCTGCTGTATTTTGAGAAAACCGATGGCGCGGATGCAGTCATTGCAAAGCTGCCGGGGGTTCAGCGGAACCTGCGCGGCCAGACGGTCTCGGTCACGGCCGCACCGGACAAGGTGCATCTGTTCCACAATGGGTTGTCCATGCGCAAATAGAAGCGAAACGCAGTTCTTGACAGAATTGCGTTTTGTGCTTCACCATAATTGAAACGTTTCAATGGTGAAAAATGCGGGTATCGGCGCAGCTTTACACGGTTCGGCAATGCGGTGACCTCATGGACCAACTGAAGTTGGTTTCCGCTTGCGGGTTTTCAGATATCGAAACCACCGGGCTGCATGACATGACACCGCAAGAGATGGCACGCATCGTCCATCAATCAGGTCTTAACCTTCGTTCTGCACATTTCGATTGGGAGGAGTTCCACGAGCGTTTCGACGACATCGTTGGAGTACTGCACCTTTTGGAATGCCAGGTGGCGGTCATGCCTTGGCTGGCGCCACTGGCGCGGCCCGGCACTGTCGAGGGATGGAAGGCAGTGTCGGGCCAGTTGTCCGATTGGGCAGATCGACTTGGAGATCACGGCGTCCGCCTGGCCTATCACAACCACGACTTTGATCTGTTCGGCGCGCCGGGAAAAACACCTCTTGAACTGATTCTGGCGCAAGAAAACATCTACTGGCAGCCTGATATCGGTTGGATCGTCGCGGCTGGTCAGGACGTGGCTGACCTGTTGGCGCGCCATGCGGATCGCATCCTGTCTATTCATGCAAAGGACGTGGATCCGCAGGGCGGATCAGGCGACAGGCGCTGGCGCAATCCGGGTGAGGGTGTTGTCGATTGGGACGCCACGATACGAGCCCTTTCAAGCACCAAGTGCACCGACCTTTTCGTTGAGCATGATGAAACCGCCGATCACAGGCGCACCTTGCAAACGGGGCGGTCGTTTTTGACTGAACGGCTTGGGGGCATCGGCTGATGGCGCGGGCAACGATCAAATCGATCGCCCGTATGACCGGTTATTCAGTTGGCACGGTTTCAAACGCCCTTCGTGGCGCTTCTTCGGTAAAACGGGAAACGCGGGAAGAGATTCAAAAGGCGGCGTCCGAGCTGGGGTATCGGGTCAATCTGGACGGCCTGAAACTGCGCACCAATAAATCCTACAGGATTGCGGTATTGGTCAGCGTTTCGGGCAGTGCCGCTGAAGAGTGGGAGGGTGTGGAGTTTACCCGGATTCTGGCCGGAATATCCGACGCGGTTCAAGGGTCACGCTATGAGTTGAGTGTCTTCAGTGTACGAGATGTTGAAGCCGCATTGCAGACCCTACATTCCATCGTGCAGGAAGGGTTGGCAGACGGCGTGATCTTTTCCGGAACACGGGTGAATGACCCGCGTATCGCCTATCTGCAAGATGAGGGGTTTCCGTTTGTCACATACGGAATGAGTGACAGTGCCCAACCACATCCTTATGTGGATCTCGACAGTCAGGCTGCTGCTTCTGAAGCAACGGCCCGGCTGTTGGCATTGGGGCACAGGCGGATAGCGCTTATCAACCCGCCGGATGACCTGATCTATGCCCGTCAACGACTTCAGGGATACTCTGATGCTCTGTCGGCAGGTGGCATGGCGTTTGACCCGGCCCTTGTTTTTCCCGGCCCGACCACGGCGAAGACCGGGCAAAGGGCCTTTGCGGCGCTCATGCGAATGCACAACCGGCCAAGCGCCATCATTTGCGCAAACGAGGCGATGACCCTTGGCGCCTTGTCCGCCGCCGCCGATATGGGCGTTCAGGTCGGCAGGGATGTCGTCGTCATTTCAAACGACGATCTGAAACTCAGCCAGTATTTCGTCCCCCCGCCCAGCACCTATTATTTGCCGATAGGCGAGACCAGCCGCCTGCTGGGTGAATTCATGCTAAAAACACTGGACGGCGTTGATCCGTCGGAAACGCAAAAAAAGATCAGGGCCACATTGATCGAGCGGCAACCTGACACCCCGGCGCCAGGTATGGCGCAGACCAACTGAGCCAACAGAGGAGAAACCGAACATGTTCAAAAACCTATTTGCCGTTGCAACGCTTGCAATGCTGACAGCGCCGGGGGCCTTTGCCGCCGATCTGGAAGGTCGCGTTCTCAAGATCGGAACAGATGCAACCTATCCCCCGATGGAAACCGTCGACGAAACAACCGGTGAAATCGTGGGCTTTGATGTCGATGTGATGAATGCGATCTGTGCGAAGGTCAATTGCGTTCCCAACTTCGTAAACACCGCCTGGGACGGTATCTTTGCGGCCCTTCAGCAGGGTGAGTTCGATCTGGTTATCTCGGGCGTGTCGATCACACCGGAACGCGAAGAAACCATGGACTTTTCCGAGCCTTACATCGTTGTCAGCCAAGCCATTCTGTTGCAGGTCGATAATGCTGACATGACACTTGAGGACTTCAAAGCCGGTGGCCAGAAACTGGCCGCGCAAACCGCGACGACCAACGCCCAATTGGCGGAAGAGCTTGTCGGGCGCGAGAATGTCAGCCTTTACGACAACTTCTCGGCCGCCATTCTGGCGCTTCAGAACGCGGACGTTCAGGGCGTGATCATCGATGGCACTTCGGCGGCGGCCTATGAACAGGAATTTGCGGGCGAATTGACTGTTGGCATTACAGGCCTGCAATCCGACCCGTTAGGCATCGTGTTTCAGGAAGGTGATCCGACAGTGGATGCAATTAACGCTGGTCTGAAAGCCATACAGGAGGACGGAACACTGGACGAGCTGACGGCCAAATACTGGGGCACCAACTGATCCATTAGCGCCCTTTTTTGGTCCGGCGGTCAGCACCGCCGGGCCTTGTTTTAGCGGAGAATTTCCATGTCGCGCCTCAGCACGATCCGCCCGAGTAACCTGGTGTTGCTCGCTGCAGCGCCCTTTATTATCTACCTGTTCGCTACATCCTCAAAATACTTGCGGTCGTTGGTCGCAATTCTGGGGATCGGCATCGACGCGGGGCCCATTTTTGTAGGGTTTCTGCTGATTTCGACCGTTGCGATCCTTGGATATCTTTGCGCCCGGTACGCGCGGTTTTCACAAAACTCCCCCGGCTGGTTGAGGTTCAGTGCGCTTGCTGCGTTACCGGCTGCTGCGGCGCTTTTGGTCATCAGCTTTGTTTCTCCGCAGCTTCTGATGCCATTTGCCGAGTCGGTCTTCTTTCATGCGCTCAGCGAAAACACCTCACCCCTTATCGATCGATCCAGTCAGACCTGGGTACTGTTTCCGGACGTGATCGCCAAGGTTCAGTCGGGACTACAAGTTTTCCTCACAGTTTACGCGGCTGTCGTCGCACTATGCCTGATTTCGGCACGTTTGCAGCCGCCCTGGCGCAGGCGCGTCTTGTTGGGGTTGGAGTGTCTCACGGGCGCGGTTCTGTTTTATCTCATGTTCATGGCTCATTGGCAGTTCGCAACCGGGGTGGCCATTACATTCCGTGCGGCCATTTTTGCCTATATCTTCGCGGCCATTCTTGGTTTAGTCTGGGTCGGGCTGCAATCGTTCAAACCAAAGGCACGTACGACGGTCGTCTATGGTTCGATCAGTTTGGCAATGCTGGCAGCCTCGGCATTTTTCTTTATGCAGCCGCAGGTCAGCTTTGTTCTGGTGGGCAGCACAGAGGGGCGTATCGCGGTTGTGCGCGGCACGCCGCAGGCGCAGGCTAACGTCATCCGGTTTGGCGAGTTCGAGGGGGCCGATGGTCAGCAGTATCGGATCCGCAGCGCAACCGATGCCACTGCCGCGCTTGAACAGATCGAAACGGTCGACAGCGTCTCGGGCGCTTTTGTTCCGGCGGAGGCGCATACGCAAGGTTATCCGGTCCTGTGGCAAACAAGATTTCTACCCGATAAGTACCGCAATCCGGCCCTGGCATTTGCCGTGCTCGGGTTTTTGTTGCTGACACTGACCATCGGCGGGGCTCAGCATAAACTGCACCCGCTGGCGGTCGGGGCTGAATTTTTCGTGGATACGATACGCGGCATTCCGATGCTGGTAATCATTCTTTATATCGGTTTGCCGTTGGCGGGCGCAGTCAAGGATGTTACCGGCGGCGGAATCGATATGACCAATATGACACGGGGGATCATCGCGATCTCGGTTGGTTATTCCGCCTATATGGCCGAAATTTTCCGGTCCGGGATCGAGGCGATACCGAAAGGCCAATTGGAAGCGGGCAGCTCTCTGGGTTTGTCGCGTTGGCATACGGCGCGGCTTATTGTTCTGCCGCAAGCCCTTCGGATTGTAACTCCACCGCTTGGCAACGAGTTCATCGCGATGATCAAGGACACGTCATTGCTGTCTATCCTGTCCGTCCGCGACATGACCCAGAGGATGCGAGAATTTCAGGCAGCTAGCTTTCTGCCCTTTGCCCCCTTCAACACGGCAGCAATCCTGTATGTCGTTCTCACACTCGGCTGCGCCAGTTTCCTGAAGTGGATCGAACGACGCACGGCAAAGGACACACGATGAGCGCGCTGGAACTTGGGGTTTGTTACTACCCCGAACAGTGGGACCCTTCGCAATGGCGAAACGATGCCGACCGAATGGCAGACATGGGGTTGAATTGGGTACGGATTGCTGAATTCACCTGGGGCCTGATCGAACCCGCGCGCGGTCAGTTCCACTGGGGCTGGCTGGATGAGGTGATTGAGATTTTGGGGCAAGCCGGTCTGAGGGTCATGATGTCCACCCCAACAGCCGCCCCCCCAAAATGGTTGATCGATGAGTACCCCGAAATCCTGCCTGTAGGGCCGGATGGTCGGGTCAGAGGGTTCGGTTCGCGCAGGCATTATTGTTTTTCCAGTGAGGT
The DNA here is from genome assembly GCF_059613405.1 of Ruegeria sp. BHSA118. NCBI lineage: Bacteria > Pseudomonadati > Pseudomonadota > Alphaproteobacteria > Rhodobacterales > Roseobacteraceae > Ruegeria > Ruegeria sp. BHSA118. The sequence goes on along the minus strand of NZ_JBXWSM010000098.1, from coordinate 2,923 downwards.
TTATCTGACCGAGGCGCAAAGGATCACAACCGAATACGCTCGCAGATATGGTCAGAATTCGTATGTACAAGCGTGGCAGATCGACAATGAGTATAACGACCACGATACAGTTCTCAGCTATTCCGATGCCGCACGGGCGGGCTTTCGGCGCTGGCTGGCAAATCGATATGGCGCAATTGACGCACTGAATGAGGCCTGGGGGACCGTGTTCTGGGGGAGCCGCTATTCCGGCTTTGACCAGATTGAACTGCCCAATGGTCTGGTCGCCACGCCCAACCCCACCCATGCCCTTGATTTCAGACGCTATTCCTCGGAACGGGTGCGGTTGTTCAACAAGACACAGGTGGACGTGCTGCGCGAACATGCGCCGGGTCGAGATATCACGCACAACTTCATGGCCGGCAGTTTCGAATTCGATCACCACGCAGTGGCCGCCGACTTGGATATCGTCGGCTTTGACAGCTACCCGCTGGGTAATCTGATGGGCTCAACCTTGTCAGAGAAGGAAAAGCGCCGCTATCTGCGAACCGGCGCACCTGACTATCAGGGATTTCATTGCGACCTGTATCGCAGTCAGGGGCGGGGGCGGGTATGGGTGCTGGAACAGCAACCGGGGCCAGTGGACTGGGCGGCACAGAACCCTTCCCCAGCCGAAGGGATGGTTCGGCTTTGGACCTGGGCCGCATATGCACACGGCGCGCAAGCTGTGATGTTCTTTCGATGGCGACAGGCAAAATTCGCGCAGGAACAATACCATACTGCCTTGCTGCGCTCGGATGACAGTGTGGATCAAGCCGCGCTCGAGCTGGCTCAGATTGTGAAGGATCGCGAAAACCTTCCGCCGACGACGCGTGGAAAAGCCTCGGTGGCGATGATGCTGGATTACGCTTCGATCTGGGCGGCCGATATCCTACCGCACGATGATGACTTCCCCAATTCCCATATCTTCCGCGAATGGTACACTGCCTTGCGCAGTCTGGGGGTGGATATTGATTTTGTGGGGCCCGAGGATGGTTTGGAAGGTTACGCCCTGATCGTGCTGCCGCAAAGCATGATCGTGACCCCGGAACTGGCCGCGAGGCTTGATGCTTCGGGGGCAAGGCTTTTGATTGGTGCCCGGTCCGGCAGCAAGACGGCTCAAATGCAGACCCCTTCGAATCTGGCGCCGGGTGCGTTGGCGGATCTGACCGGCGTCCGTGTTGCCCGTGTCGAATCGCTCCCGGATATTGCAAGAGAATCCGTGCAGTTGCAGAACGGTCAGCTTTTTGGCTTTGATGGTTGGCGCGAAATCGTCGAGACCGAGGCAAATGTCCTGGCGCGCTTCAAAAGTGCCTATTGCGACGCCAGCCCAGCGATCGTCCGGTCGGATCGTGCGACATATCTGGCCATGGTCCCCAGCGGTGCGCTCTTGCACGAGATTATGCGCGATGTCCTGAAATGGGCAGGGCTGAAGCCTTTGGACTGCGACCCAGACTTACGCGTAACCCGACTCGGTACGTTGCATTTTGCCTTCAATTTTGGTGACATGTCCAAACCCCTGCCTGGCGGTGGCTCACGATGCATTTTGATTGGCTCTGATCCGGTCGGCGCGCACGATTTCACAGTCTGGCAGGTAAACTAACGCTCTGAGATTCAACCAAAACGTGTCAAAAACAAAAACTGGATATAAGATTTCCGCAAACTGTCACTTTTGGACTGACGAACGGGCACAGAAAGTCCTATGAATACAAAGACAAAAACAAACTCATCCAACAACGGGAGATCACCTATGGCTAAACATTCGTCACTTTCGAGGCGCTCTGTGTTGAAAGGCGCAGGTGCCGCGGCACTTGCGGCACCCCTGTACAGCAAGAGCGCTCTGGCTTCGTCGGGCGAAATCAACATTCTGATGTGGTCGGACTACCTGCCGCCCAGCTTCATCGAAGAGTTTGAGACCCTGACCGGAATCAAGGTGAACTATACCGGCATCGGCTCGAACGAAGAGATCATCAACAAGATGAAGGCCACCAAGGGCCAGGGCTTTGATATCGTTTCACCGACCAACAACCGGTCGTTGCAGTGGGAGCCGCTGGAGCTGCTCCAGCCCTTCGACATGAACAAGGTTCCGGTCGATCTGGTGAACCCTGCCATGGCCAAGATTGGCACCGACGCGTGGAACTTCGGCGATTCAGGTGCGCATTGGCTGCCGCATATCTGGGGTACGGAAGGTATCGCTTACCGTACTGACTTGTGGCTGCCGGATGGTGACGCACCATCCTATGGCGACGTGTGGTCGGAAGAGAACGCTGGCAAAACCATGGGCCGCGCGCATTCCATGATGCTGGGTGCCGGTCTTTACATGGAACGCGCTGGCGAGATGGAGCCGGGTTCGGTCTGGGCCGCATATGGTGATGAAGACACCATGCGCAAGGTTTGGGGCCAGATCACAGACTGGTGCATTGCGCGCAAGGACCGCATCAAACTGATTTGGAACGACGCCGATACACAGAAGAACGGTCTTCTGAACGAAGGCGTTGTCGTTGGCCAAACCTGGGACGGCCCACCCCTTGCACTGAAATCCGCAGGTGAGCCGGTGCACTATCAGGCGCCTGTCGAAGGTGCGATGGCTTGGGTGGATGGTATGTCCATGCCGACTGGTGCCGCGAATATCGATCAGGTTTACGCCTTTATCGACTTTGCCTATCAGGCCAAGCCGGCCGGTGTCGCCATTGACAGTCACGGCTACAACTCGCCGGTATTGGGCGCCGACCAGTATTCCGGCGACACCTACAAGAAGAACTTTGCCGAGGCCTATCCGGGCGACTCGCTGGCCAACCTCAACCCGTGGCCGGCAGAAGCGCCCTGGTACGCAGAAACCCGGACCGAGTTCGTCAACAAGTTCAAGAGCGCCTAAGCGTTCCGAATCTTCGCCCTCCGCTTTTTG
>NZ_JBXWSM010000097.1:0-12564 GCF_059613405.1 Ruegeria sp. BHSA118 | reverse complement strand
ATCAAAAAGGGGATTAACCCTGCTCAAAATCACAAATTAATTTGGTTTTTGCAGACTCACGCCCGCTGCCATGCTAGGTTCTCGCTTGAAGTGGGGGACTTCAGAGGGGCGATATGTCTCAAGATCTGAGGGGCTGGTTGAGCGCAAATGGATTAAACGAGTACGCGCAGGCCTTCATTGACAACAAGATCGACTTTTCCATTCTGCCTGATTTGACGGCCGAGGATCTGATCGAAATCGGTGTGACCGCTGTCGGCGATCGTCGGCGGCTTTTGCGTGCCATCGAGCAACTTGATTCCTCGCAGATCGCCGCAGAGCCTGAACCCGCAGCACCGCACGAACCTGCGCGGCGACAGGTCACGGTTATGTTTGCGGACCTGACCGGGTTCACGAAAATGTCCAGCAAGCTGGATGCCGAGGATCTGCACGCACTGCTCAACCAGTTTTTCAGCAAAGTGGACAATGTGGTCGAAAAATACGGCGGCCGCATCGACAAGCATATCGGTGATGCGGTCATGGCCGTTTTCGGAGCGCCGATCTCACATACCAACGACACGGAAAGGGCAGCACGGGCCGCAGCTGAAATTCATGCGGTTCTTCCGACGTTATCGCCGCCGCTGTCCTGCCATATCGGTATCTCTTCGGGTCAGGTCATCGCCAGTACAACAGGCAGCCAGTCGCACACGGAATATACAGTGACAGGGGATGGGGTGAATCTGGCGTCTCGGCTGACAGATATCTCAGGGGGCGGGGAGACTCTGGTCTCGCATGACATTCAACGCGCGCTGGGCCCGTTGTTCGTGGGCGAATCCATCGGGGTCAAGGCGATCAAGGGGTTGAACGAGCCGGTTGAGGTCTGGCGTCTGGACCGGCTGGCCAGGAACATCCGGACGAGACGGCACAAATTCATCGGGCGCGAGCGCGAGATGTCGATTTTCTCGGCCACATTCGACCGATGCAAACGCCATGGAAAAGGTGAAGTGCATATCGTTCTGGGCGAACCCGGAATTGGAAAAACCCACCTGTCCGAGCAAGTGGCGGAACTGGCGACCAGCCTGTCCTACACGATCCACAACGGCGTTGTGATGGATTTTGGTGCGCGCGAAGGTCATTCAGCCATTCAGACCATTGCACGCAGCATTCTGGGGCTTGAAGCGTCGGACGGGGCGGAAACCGGGGCGGCCGTTGCAAAAGAGGCCATTACCAAGGGCTGGGTCAGCCCTTCCAACGCTGCGCATCTCAATGCTTTGCTTGAACTCGAGCAGGATCCGGGTCTGGCCGAGGTCTATGCGGTGATGGACAACAAGACCCGTCTGCGAGGGCGGCGTCAGGTGCTGGAGGAGCTGCTTTCCGCCAGCAGTCGGGAATCGCCCCTGCTTATTCAGATTGAAGACATCCACTGGGCGACGCCCGATATCCTGACGGCGTGTTCTCATATCGCTGCGGTGACGCGGAACACGCCCTGCGTGTTGATGATGACCAGCCGGGCCGAGGGCGATCCGATCGACAGGAACTGGCAGATGGCCACGGATGGCGCGCTGGTGTCAAAACTGGAACTTGCACCGATGGGAGAAGAGCATGTCAGGCAACTGGTCGAAGAGTTCCGGGCAATCGATAGCGACTTGCTGGAAACCTGCGTCCAGCGCGCCGGTGGAAACCCTTTGTTCCTGGAACAGCTGTTGCGAAACACCGATGTGCTTAAACAGGAAACTGTGCCGGGCAGTATTCAGGGTATTGTTCAGTCGCGATTGGACGCGCTGGATCGCGCCAGCCGAACCGCCATTCAGGCCGCATCGGTTCTGGGTCAACGGTTCTCGCCCGAAGTTCTGAATTTCATTCTGGGCGAAGGGCATCTGGACACAAGCAACCTGATCCGTTCGGCGTTGATCCGAGAGGCTGGGCCCGATTTCATGTTTACCCACGCGCTGATCCGTGACGGGTCCTATGCAACATTGGTCAAATCCGAACGCGCCCGTTTGCACCGGCAGGCGGCTCAGTGGTTCGAAGACAAGGATGCAACCTTGCGCGCCCAGCATCTGGACCGGGCCGGGGCCAATAACGCGGCACAAGCCTATCTGGACGCAGCCGACAAATTGATACAAGCCTTCCGGTTCGACGATGCCAGCCCGCTGATCGAGCGTGCTTTGGAATTGCCATCCCCGGCGGGTGTCCGATTTGACCTGCTATGTGCGCGGGGCGAAACCCATCGGTTGCAGGGGTTGTCAAACGAAGCTTTGGACGAGTTCAAGGACGCCGCCCGTTTGGCTGAAACAGACGAACAAATCGCCCGGGCCCATATCGGGCTTGCGCAGGCGGCGCGGCAAGCAAGCCTGTATCAGGACGCACTGGAAGCGCTCGACACGGCCGAGGCAGCGGCACAGCGCTGCGGGTCCGAGGAAGATGAGGCCCAGATAAGCTATGTGCGCGGCAACGTCTATTTCCCGCTGGGCCGGAACAAAGAAGCGCTGAAGGCCAACGAGCGGGCGCTCTCGCTTGCCCGCAAGCTGGAGTCCCCGCGCCTTGAAGTAGGGGCGCTGAGTGGGTTTGGCGACGCCAATTTCATGAAAGCCTCGATGAAGACGGCGGCGGGGTTCTATACCCAAGCCGCTGAACGGGCGCGCGAAAAAGGGCTGGTTCGGGACCTTGCGGCCAATCTGCACAATCTCAGCGTGGCGCGCAGCTATACTGGGGATGTCGGGCAGGGCCGAGCAGATGCCAATGAGGCGATTGAAATCTCGCAGACGTATTTCGCTTTCGTTCCGGAATGTGTTGCGCAAACATGCCTTGGCGTGGCCGAGACCTTTCTGGGCAGTCTCGACCGTGCGCTGGAAGCCTTTGGCGTTTCGGCCGAAATCGCAGAGCGCGTGGGCGCAAAACGCCTTGAAGCGCAGGCGTTGGAACATCTGGCCAGAACGCAGGTTTATGCCGGCCAGATCGGGCGCGCACGTGAAACCGGTCTGCGAGCGGTCGAAATTGCGCTTGAACATGGCCGGAATTTTGTTGGACCCAAGGCCCTGTCAGCCCTGGCGATGGCCGAAACGGACCCGGATGAGCAAACACGCCTTTTGAAACTGGGTTCCGAGATCATTGCCGAGGGATGTGTCGGCCACAGCCATCTGCACTTTTTCCCCGATGCCAGTGCCGTCATGCTGGCGCGTGGTGATTGGGATGCCGCAATGGAGTATGCGGATGACCTTGCCGCGTTCACCAGGAACGAGCCGTTGCCGATGGTTGACCTGTCCATTCGTCAAACACGGCTGTTGGCCGAGAGCGGAAGGCAGAATATCCCACCGTCACAGCATAGCGGTTTTGCCGGCATGACCCAGCATTTTGCCGCGATGGGCATTACCCAATCCTTGCTGGGCCGCGCGGATTTTCTGACGGGTTAGGTGGCAAGGCAGGAGGCAGAATGAGCGTCGAAAAAAAAGTTTGGCTTATCTCTGGCCTGCTGACCTTTGGGTTGGCCGCCTTGTTGCTCAAGCTTTGGGTCGAACTGAACCATTTCGAGGAAGACCTGACGCAGCTGCCCGATCAGGCTTCGGTAGATGCGTATCTGTGCAGATTGGACGTGGCGCCGGACTATCGTTTGAGAACGGGGATTTTCATAAAGTCATTCAGCTTTTTGGGCGCCAGCGATGTGCGGCTCACCGGCTATATCTGGCAGCACTACAAAGCAAAGGAACATGATGCGATCCTTCCCGCCGAAGGTGAGGTTGGGTTTCTTCTGCCCGAAGCGGTCGATACGGCAAACGGCCTTGTTGAAGAGGCATACCGCTTGTCGCAACCCGACGGCGTCTTGATTGGTTGGTATTTTGAACAAACCCTGCGCCAGAGCTTCGACTACACCAGCTATCCCTTCGATCACAAAACGGTTTGGGTGCGGTTCTCGCCCGCTTCTTTCGAGGTCAATATCGCGCTGGTTCCTGACTTTCAGGCTTATCCGGCGACCGGACCGGATGACATTTTCGGGATCGACAACCGGATCGTGATGGGCACGTGGGAGCGAGAAAACACCTATTTCGACTACAAGCTGTCGAAACTGGATACGACGCTGGGCATCCGGCAGTACGTTTACCAGACCAACTCGGCCGAGTTGCATTACAACTTCGTCATCAAACGCAATTTCGCAAATGCGTTCATCGTTCACATGATTCCGTTGCTGGTCGTGGTGATGCTGCTGTTCGGTGCGGTCATGACCGTCACGCGCCGCGAAGGTCTGGTAGAGCGGCATGACTTCAGCACGTCCAGCGTGATCGGCACCTGTTCGGTTCTGTTCTTCGTGATCCTGCTGGCCCATGTGCAACTGCGCGAAGGGTTCGCCGGATCGCCCGTGATTTACATGGAGTCGTTCTTTTTCCTTATGTATTTCATGCTGTTGGCGGTTTCGATCAATACGTACCTTTTCGCTTCAGAGGCGGTGCCGTCGCTGCGGATCATCCATTATCGGGACAACCTGATCCCAAAGGCCGGTTTCTGGCCCTTCGTGCTGCTGTGCATGGTGGCGATCACGGCCTATAACCTCAGCATCAAGGACAGCGCGGAACCGCCACCGATCAGCACGCGGGAGTGTTAGGCCACGGGTTCAAACCCGGGTTTGGGTTCGCCCTGCGCCATATCCAGCGTGTAATCGCTCGCCACTTCGGATGTACCCTCGCGCCAGCTTTTCAGGTATTTTTCCGGATCTGCGATCACATAGGCATATGCGGGTTTCATCGCACCCTCGACAACGACGTTGATTTTCTTACGCACATAGACATTCTCGGGTGAGCCGGGGCCGTGATACCCTTCCAGCCTGTCCAGCTCGCGGAGACCGGATTCGGTGACACGGTAGACCTCTCCACCCACTTGCTTGCCCATCCCCTGCTGATCCACAAGGGTTGCCATGCGATGCAGATACCCACAGTTGGGATTGTCGCAGAATGGTTCCTTCGGGATGATCAGGGGCATCGGTTGCCGGGTGCGCGCCGTTCCCACGAATTCATTCAGTACCGCGCTGTGTGCGTCATGATTGGGGAACCCCTGCTTCAGCGATCCATAGGTGAAATACAAGTAAGAGGGTTCGTTCACCGCCACGAAGCTTTCGTCGCGCCCCTGTTCGGGGTCTGCCACCTTCAGGTTGTGATCTTGCGCCCAGGCGTCCAGCATGGAACGGATTTCCGGTTCGATCTGCATGCCCTGAACGAATTCGATGCACGAGGTCGCATCCATGTCTTCGGCCCGCAGCAGGATTTCCACCATCTTCGGTGCCTTGTTCATCACCGCCACATGCAATGCGGTGAACCCGTGATCGTTGACAATGTTGACGTCGATATCCCTGTCGATCAGGTCCTGGGCGGCCTCATAATCCGGCTTGCCCAGATCATGGCCGCTTTCACCCAGTTCGCCTTCACCGCCCGCTGCATAGTGCAACAGTGAATCTCCATGGGCCTCGTCCACGATGTTGATCCCGACGACGCCTTCGTCGATGGCGCGGAACACGCGCTTCCATTCGTTGATGTCATCGGCGGCAGCGGCTTCGCGCGCCCATTTGCAGACGCGGTATTTCTGGTCGTCCAATTCCTCGAACGCGTCTTCCAGTGCCTCCATGATCTGGTCCGGCGTTGCCATCATGCCGATGCCCATCCGTCCGTTCGACAGGCGACCTTCGCGCGGTCCGACGAAATCGACCCCAAGCGTCTTGAGCTTGTCGACGTTGTTCTGCGTGGTGATATTGTTCCACATATTCGTATTGCACGCGGGGCAGAGGATCACGGGTTTCTTCTGGTATTGCCAAGCCACGAAGACCGAGGTCAAAAGATTGTCGGCGATGCCATTGGCAACCTTGCCCATCGTGTTGCAGGTGATGGGGGCCACAATGACGCAATCTGCCCAGTCACACAGTGCCAGATGCGAGGCGCGCACCGGCATGTCGAAATTCAAATAACGGAAATTCCACTCGTCATCGTCGCGGTAATAGTCATTGTGGGTGATCTTGGCGTCGATCCGTTCGGCGCCGAAATCCCGAAAGAATTTCTCGGCCGAAACTGACGGGATCAGTTTCACGTTATGCCCTGCGTCGACAATGCGTTCGACAAGCTCGGGGATCTTGTCCGCCGCCGACGACCCGCAGGCGCAGAGCAATACGTTTCGCTTTCCGGCGTTCACTTGATTCATCACCCCCTTGGGGTAGCCGAACGGGTTCTTCTCAAGGCTTGGGGTTTCATTCAGTTCGGATACCGGCAGCCCTTCCTTGCGCATCCTGGTCTGCAATTCACCGGCCTGGATCATGTCGACGATGTCTTCCAGCTTTTCGCTTTTGCTGATGCATTTCCCTTTGAAAAACAAATACGGCACGTCCGGTCTTTCCCCAAGCGTCACCAGTTGCCGCCGCATCCTGATCATATTCGGATCGCGCCCGCCCACGTCGATCTGCTTGACGGTCGTGGCCCCGATATTCGAAAGAATGCTGCGCAGCATATAGGACCACGGGTCCTCGTCCTCGTAGAACAGGACCATCGTATTGTGCTTGATGATGCTGGCAACATCACTTGGGTTTTCGGGCGGCTCGACCTCTTCGATCACCAGCAATGCAGGGTCTTCGAGATCCCGCAGACCACGGAAGATGTTGCCGCGCGGCGCTTGCCAGACCTGCGAGGTCGCCGGGCTCATATCGACTATGGTAACAACGTCTTCATCCTCGTCATAGTCTATGCACAGACACCAGAACTCTTCGAGCAACGCAGTTTCCCGGAACACGTTGACCGGCGGGCGGATCGCCTCGATCCCGGTGACGCGATTGAAGTCGATGTTGATCATCAGGTGGCGGTTGCTGTCAGGGGTCAGGCTTTTCAACTGCGCTTTGAACCAGTCTTCGGGGGTTTGGATTGATTTGTCGTCGCGGGTCTCAAAGCTCTGGAACGAGCTGCTCAGATGCAGGTTCTCGGATTGTCTGATATACTTTTCGACCATGTCGTGCATGTCTTTGGCGGTGGCGACCCGGCGGACAGTATCCGTGAACGACACCTGGGCCGCCCGCAGCAACTCGTCCTCGTCCACCCTGTAGTCGCCGTGAATGGCCAGGCTTTCCACCAAAACGCCTATCGAGTTCATGTTGGGCGTCGCCCGGCGGAACAGGTTGCGGCGTTTCTTGGGATCTTTCGCCAGGTAACGTGTGCTGTCGACGTAGTTGCACCGCTGCTTGAAGGTTTTCAGATGCGTCTTGACTGCGGCCCGTGCCGAAAACCGCAACAGGCCGCGGGACCGCATCGAGGTTCCGTCACGATCCGACATGGCTTGCCACAACCGTTCGACGGTTGTCACCCAAAGCTTGCCGTATTTCTCAGGGTGCACATCCATCATATGCACCAGCCCCGTGCTTGGATTGCACTTGGCGATGACGGCAAAATGGCCGCCGGGCATAGTCTCGTTGCCATGGGCAAGACCGACCTGGAAATTCGCCACCAGAATGTCGTTGTCACCGCCCAGCCGGTTGGATTCGTCGATCGCCTCAAGCAGCAGCGGCACACTGGTTGTGTCTGCGTCCATGAAATAGGCCTGAACCTGAACCCTCTCGCGCAGCCCCTGCGTGTGAATGTAGGTGCAGGCGACGTCAAAAAGCTCGCCCAGCGAGATTCCGTCGTTCACGACAAAGGACGAGGGCAATGCGCATTCGCGGAAGATGTCATTCACTTCGCAGCTGAACCCCAGCGCCGACATGCTGAGAGCGGCCGCCGTGACGCTGCAACAATTGATTGGCTGCTGAAAATTCTGCAACTGAACGCTGACCAGATCACCAAACATCGTTGCAAAACAGGGTTGCCGGACGCTCTCTGGTATCTGTAGCCAGTTCTGGCTGGACAGATACGCCAACCGGGTTCCATCCAGCGCAAGCGCTTCAAGGCTGACAGGGATATCCGAGATCTGAAGGTGTTCTTCATAGAAGTAATCGCCGACATCCGCGCTGGCCAATGGATTTCCGTTCTGGCGCAGCTGAACCACGCCGCGCAGCACGATATACATGCCGTTCGCTGGCAGAACCGCGTTTCCGGTCACCTCGATACATTCGAATTGTGGGTTGATGACGGCTGGGTCGGCGATCTGAGCCTTACCCGGAAGGACATCATATATCATCTTCCAGTCTGCGTCATTCGGGGTGTAAGGTCTGGATTTGGAAATTTGATCTATAGTCACAACTGTGTCCCCCCGGAGTTGCGTTGCAATATTTCAATCTTCGGTCAGCCAGTGCCTCTGGTTCTTCGAAGCTCAGACACCGGTCATTCAAAATAAAAGACCTGCCTGCTTTCCGTGCTGTTCCTGGCAAGGGCCGTGTTGCTGATGGAAAAAGTATGAACAAAATGGCCCAATTGGCTGCACAGTATCCGATATTTGAGTAAAAATCACGAGTGCAGTTGCAGAGGCTGCGGCTGCCTTGCACGGCGGAACACTTGCCATCCGCGATTTGGCTTGCGCGGGTCACAGGTGCCAGCCTTCGGGCAGACAATCTGTGAAGGGCTTTTGGGATCAGTCGAGGAAAAGGTAATCCAACCGCATGATGGCTTGGGCTTTGTCTTCACCAACCCCAAGAAACCTGGCAATAACCGCTTCATTCTCGGCGCGCGGGGCCGTTTCCCGCAGGCGCAGGTAATTGTCCAGCCGGGCGGCACGGATCCGTTCGGATTCATAGCCCAGATCGTTGCGAAGGGTCGGCAGCAAGGAAGCAACGGTTTCCGTTGGGCTGTTGTCTCCGGCCAGCCCGACCCGACGCGCGTGGCCAATCAGATAGTCGTCCGAGTATTCGCATTCGATCTCAAGCACGTGGGTTTTGGCCTGGTCGCCGCAGAAATCCTCGAGCGCGTCAAGATTGGCCGGGTCAAGGCACAGCACCAGCTGATCCGACCCGAAACTGTCGAACAACAGGCGCAGAACGGCGCGCCGGTGACGAGAGCGCTTGGTCAGTGTGGAGTCGATCCCGCCCAGGTCCGGCAGCAACGTATTTTCTTCGTTGAACAGGTATTCTACGCAAGGAATATCCGTTTCAGATGCGATCTGATCGACAAGACGTTTGGCGACATGCCATTTCTTGCAGACGATCACGAACAGTTCCCGTTCCGGGCCGAGTGCGCTCCCGGCTTCCCAGAAGCGTTGTCCGAACCGGCGGCCGATACGCCCGCGACCGGTGAGAAACGCGTACAGATTGCGCCCCTCGTTCGAGATCGGGAAATCGACGCCCTCACTTGCATAGAGCGAGCCGAGCCGGGCCTTCAACTCATGCGCCTCAGCGCTGATCTTGCGTGCGAACAGATAATCCTGGCCCAGCAACATGTCATAATGGTCATTGTAGAACGTGACCGGCATTCCATAATCCGAGAACATCAGGAATGTCGGCGTTCGGTTTTCAATCTCGTTTTTTGGGATCAGGTGACGCACCAGCGTCTGAAAGAAGGTTTCATCAGGGATCCACGTGGTCGAAAAAAAACGGATCACATCCCGGCGCTGACGCAGGAAATCCAGAATCATTTCGACGGTTCTGCGACGCAGGCACCACCATTGGCTGCCGATCATCACCTGAATGTCCTGGGGGATGTCCCGCGTCAGACCGAAGCGCTTTTGCAATTCATAGGCGGCATAGAACAGCTTGGACTGCGTACGTTCGTTGAAGTAGTGGCGATAGATCAGCCGGTCTTCCTTCATGCCGGTCTTGATCCAGTTGCTTTCAAAGAAATCGTGGCTTTCGATGAAATCCTTGTCGTGGTCGTCGAGGTAACGGTGCGTGTATTCAGCGGTTTTGATCGCCATGCAGTCACCGGACAGCATGTAGAAATGTGTGGCGCGGGGGAAGGTTTCCACGGCGGCTTCCAGGGCGTTCAGCGTGGCCCGGACCAGCGACCATTCTCCCCAGCCGCATCTGACGCGTTTTTGTGCAAAGGTCACATTGGGGTTCTGATCCAGTGCGGAACGAATGCGCTCATAGGCTTTGGCGCTGGCGCTGGCGTCAAAATGGATGGCCATGCAATCACCGACAGCGGTCAGTTGTTCGGCCTGTGCAATGATGGCTTCAGGGTCCTTGTGACACAGCAATATATAGGCGACTTTTGCCATTGAGATTACGCAATATCCGTTTCTGCCTGATTTCAACCGTGATACTGAGGATGAACGATTGAATAAACAGAATAATTTTGGTTCTTTGTTACCAAAAGCTGGCGTATCGCATCGAGACCTGGCCAGCGCAGGAGGCACAGCAGATGGGGTTTCCCGGTACCTGGATGACCGAGAGCGAAAGCATGGTGTACCGCGTGGTGCCCAAATGCGCTTGCTCGACCATTGGTCAGATCATGTATTTCTCGGATCATGGTCAGTTCTTTGACGGTGATATCCATGATGCCAAGGACGGCATGCACAAATGGGCATTTGATCAGAGCCAGGAGCTGATCTCGAACAATGTGCGCAATCACGCGTCCTATTCGTTCACTTGCGTGCGCAATCCTTACACCCGTATCCTCAGCTCGTTTTTTGACAAGATTTGCGGCATTCAGCGCAACGGCAAGAGATACCGCGGCAATCTGGTGCCGACGCTGATCTATAACTACGGGATCGAAGTGGGCGGCGACGACGGCAAGGGAGAGTTTGACCAGATCGCCAGCTTCCGCCGGTTTCTGCTGTTTGCGCGTGATACGATCCGGTGGCGGCGCCCGATGGATCCGGACATTCACTGGTCTGCGATGTCAGGCCACGTGTCCACTTTCATCGTGAACGGCGGTCACTATGACCGGATATTCTGGACAGAAGCGTTCAATGACGGGATGCAGGATGTTCTGGACAATGTCGAGCTGAAGCACCCGGTCAAATTGTCCGAAATCCCACGGTTCAATGAATCCGAAGGGCACGGGCCAAAACGTGCGCATCCGGTCGAGGACTACTTTGACGATCTGTCAATGCATCTGGTCTACGAGATCTACAAGCAGGATTTCGAGCTGTTCAAATACGACTTCGAAAACCCGGCGAACAAGATGCCGATCGGCGAAATCGATCTGGAAGAAATCCACGCCAAATTGGGCGACTGACGGTGGGGGTGCTCCCGCCCGTCGTCGATATTTCTTGCGAAACATCTCCTCCGGTTGGGCCCGGCGCCGCGCGTTGCGCGGCGCCGGGCCCAAGGCCAAACGTGGCATCAGCGAAGCTGATGGTGCGATTTGGGCGCGGGAGGGTCTTTTTGCGTTTCAGTCTGAGCTCAGGTGCTTTTTGAGACCGTTGGGGAAAAGCTGCGGTCCGTCACGTGTGCCCAGTGTGCGGATGTCGCGCCAACGGGCGGTGCAGATTACCCCGTTGTCTTCGCGGAACGTGATGGGTGCATCCGGCAATTCCGCTGGAATTGCAAGGCGCACGTCCGCAGCGAAAATGATCTCATGCCCAAGCGATCCTTCGTGGGTGTAGATGTTTTCGAGCACCAGCGGCGCATCTGATACTTCGACATCAACTTGGAGTTCTTCACGAAATTCGCGTTTCAGCGCGACTTGCCAGGTCTCGCCAAACTCGATGCTTCCGCCAAGCGGTCGCACACCTTTCAACACGTTGTCGTCGTCATGAACATCTGCCACGAGCAGCCGGGGCCCCCGCCAAAGCAAGCCAATGGCTTTGACACGAATACTATTTTGTGGACGCCAGATAGTCATGTCTCAGCACCGGAACAGCTGATTGAACGGAAGAAGGCCCCGCTGATTTTGAAAAGCGAGGCCTTTGAAGCTATTGCGGTTTTGATGGTTTGAAAACCAATTCGTCAGACTTGACGCACAGCACCTTTCGCTGCGCTTGTCGCCAGTTTGGCATAAGCCTTGAGCGCGGTTGACACCTTGCGCTTACGCGGTGCGGCGGGCACCCATCCCTTTGCGTCCTGTTCCGTGCGGCGGGCCGCCAGTTCTTCGTCTGACACAGCCAGATGGATCGTACGGTTGGGGATGTCGATCTCGATCGTGTCGCCATTCTGCACCAGACCGATCTCACCGCCTTCGGCCGCTTCGGGTGAAACATGGCCGATCGACAGGCCCGATGTGCCGCCCGAGAAGCGACCATCGGTCAGCAGCGCGCAAGCTTTGCCCAGACCCTTGGACTTCAGATATGACGTCGGATACAGCATTTCCTGCATCCCCGGGCCGCCGCGCGGGCCTTCATAGCGGATGACGACCACATCGCCTTCTTTTACCTTGCCCGTGAGAATGTCGTTGACCGCCTGATCCTGACTTTCGCACACGTAGGCCGAGCCGGTGAATTTCAGGATATTGGCGTCCACGCCAGCAGTTTTCACGATACAGCCGTCACGGGCGATATTGCCGAACAGAACGGCCAGACCACCATCCTGACTGAACGCGTGTTCTTTCGAACGGATCACGCCGCCTTCGCGGTCGGTGTCCAGTTCCTTGTACCGGTTCGACTGGCTGAACGCCTGTGTGGTGCGCACACCGCCGGGGGCGGCCTTGAACAGCTCCTGCGCTTTGGGGTTGTTGGCGATCTTGATGTCCCAGTTGGCGATCGCCTCGCCCATTGTCGCTGAATGTACCGTGCTGCATTCCTCGTGCAGCAGGCCTGCGCGGC
>NZ_JBXWSM010000096.1:0-12654 GCF_059613405.1 Ruegeria sp. BHSA118 | reverse complement strand
GACGGCGCAACCGTTGAACCGTTGGTCGAAATCAACACGGCTGTATTGCGCGGATTGCGCCAGATGAGGGCAACTTGATGAGTGGTCTGGTCCTAAAGCTTGCCCCGAAAGAAAGGGTTCTGATCAACGGGGTCGTGATTGAGAACGGCGATCGCCGCGGCCGGTTTTCGATCATGACGCCACAGGCAAATGTACTTCGACTGCGGGATGCGATTCATCCCGATGAGGTGAATACGCCGGTGCGCCGCGTCTGTTATGCTGCGCAGCTTGTATTGTCGGGTGACATCGAACCTGGCCAAGCACGTCAGCAATTGTTGCGCCGCGTGGAAGAGCTGAGCCAGGTTTTTACGGATGCAGATAGCCGTCGGGTCTTGGCCGAAGCCACGGATGCCCTGGTTGCAGAGCATTATTACAAGTGCCTCAAATCGCTTCGCTCGCTTCTGCCGCGCGAAGAGCGGCTGATGGCTTACCAGCAATGACATTCCAACCCGTCATCCCAAGCGGCGGAATCGTGGGCTGGCGGTTTCTGCAACGTACCTATGAAAGTCAGCTCCAGAGTTTTTCGTCGTCAGCAGCAAATGAAAGAGAGACAAAGTATTTTCTGGACAATATCAGGAAAATCCAATCCGCTGAAGAGCTGGTTTCGGATCGTAGGTTGTTGCAGGTCGCTTTGGGTGCGTTCGGGCTGGAAGGAGATTTGGACAACCGGTTTTTCGTACGCAAGATCCTCGAGGATGGGACACAGGCGGATGACGCGTTGTCCAATCGATTGGCCGACAAGCGATACCGGGAATTTTCTGACGCCTTTGGGTTTGGTCCCGGTGCTGTCCGAAAAACCGCGCTGACGTCCGACATGGTGCAAATCGCCCAGGCCAATTTGACGGCCCGGTTTGAAATTGCCGTTGGCGAGTCGGATGAAACGATGCGTATTTCGCTCTATGCACAACGAGAGCTTTCGGATCTTGCCAACAGGACCTCAAGCGCAGACACAAAGTGGTTCGATCTGATGGGGTTGCCGCCCTTGCGCAGCATGATGGAAACGGCACTTGGACTGCCGTCATCCTTTGCGCAGCTGGACATTGATAAACAACTGGTCGAGTTCAAGGCCAGGTTGCTCAAACTGACCGGCTCGGATGACCTGGCACAGTTTTCGAACCCAAAATTCATCAAGAAACTGACCGACACCTATTTGGCCAGAAGTCAGATTGCGCAACTTCAGAACACGATCTCGCCGGCGCAGACCGCGTTGTTCTTGTTGGGAGCCGTTTGAGCGGAGCGCCCCTAGATCGAAGTGGTCGGTGAAGCACGATCGCAAAGGCGTCACGGTGATCAAGGCAATGCGGTTTTCTTCAGAACTGCAAACGAAAGGCCTCAACCGTTCAGAATGTCATCGGCTGCGGTTCGTAAAGCATATGATCTGACGGGGCGGGACACGTTGTGCAGATTGACGTCTCCCAGCGGTACAGCATTGGAACAGGCCGGTTCGATGTCTTCTGAAACGACAATGCGGTGCCCGTGCGACTTGCCGAACTCGCCCAAACGCGCGGCGATGTTTGCGGCCTGACCGATAACTGTGAAATCAAGCCGTTCGCGAGATCCCACATTGCCGTAGGTGACACGCCCATAAGCGACGCCGATCGAACAGTCGCAATGCCTGTCCGATCCTTCTTTGCGCAGCTCTCCTAAAACTTCGACGATTTTGATCGCCGAGCGCTGGGCGTTGGTGCGGGCCGTACTGGCATCCTCGTCCGTTGCCGGGAAAACGGCCAGAACAGCGTCGCCAATAAACTTCAGGACTTCTCCGTTATTGTCATGAACAATGCCCGAGACCGTTTCAAAAAACTCGTTCAGCAGATGGATATATTCACCCCGGCCCAGCTTCTCTTCCAGGCTCGTTGAATTGCGGAGGTCGCAGAACATGATGGCGGCGTCGATCTCATCCCCGTCACCCCGCCTGATTTCGCCGCCCAATACGCGCGCGCCAGTGCGTTTGCCGACATAGGTTTCCAGCAGGACACGCGCATTTTCGCGCTGCATGAACACTTCGTAGAAACGGGCAATGACCGAGGAACATTCAAAGACAAGGCCAAGATTTTCGGTGGTAAACCCGTCCGGGTGATCGCAGGTCAGTGTCAGAACATTGGTGCGCCCGTCGGAAAACGGCAAGGGCATGGCCACGTAATCCGTTGCACCCTTGGCCCGCAGATCCTCCATGATCGGGAAGCTGTTATGCGGGTTTTCATCATTCAACCTTTGCCGCACGCCACCCAGGCCGTTCGAGACATGCCGCAAGGGGCTGTTGATGAAAGCTGGGTGATCATAGATTTCGTATGTCGGAGCCCGGGTCAAAATCTCTTCTTCATCTTTTTCCCAGATATAGTGCTTTCCCGCGATCAGGGGGTGAAGAGACCAGGCCAGAATGCTCAGCCTTTGTATTGCGATGCCATGCTCCAGCATCTTCTCGGCCAGCGCTTTGGTAAAGCTTTCGGGCGTTGCCGCGGTCGAAGCGCCACGCATCAACCAGTCAATCAGGGGCCCGCTGATGTTGCCGTCTTCTGGTTCGCGAAGGCGGTTGTCGCCCAGATCGATTTTCGTATAGGCGCCGGGCACAAAGCCGATGCAACCTTGAATGGCCGCGCTTTCAGGCAGAGCTTCCTCATAGGCCCAGACAGAATTGACCAGGTTTTCGGAACCCAGATTGATGTCGTGATATGTGGCAGTGCCTTTGAACGGGCAGAATGTTTGCAGCTCTGTTTCTTCGCTCAGATCAACACAGACATCCGCGCGGGGAACATAGATCGTGGGCGGCAGGCGCGTTTCATACATCACCTTGGCATCTGTGCTTTCAGCCAAAAGCACATCATTGCGGTAAATGGCAATTCTGCCATTCAGCGATTCAACCGAGATTCCATACCCATTGATTTTTGGTGCGGCGTGGACGTTCATATGCGACCTCCCTTGCCTGGGGTTTTTCTAGAATGGGGCTTTGCATCCCACATTCCAAGAGGCGCTGAAGGGAAAAGTGCCAACGCATACGGTCATGCAGCAAGGTTCAGACCATTTGTATGACGTCTTTTTCGATGGACAGCATAT
Source organism: Ruegeria sp. BHSA118 (assembly GCF_059613405.1). NCBI lineage: Bacteria > Pseudomonadati > Pseudomonadota > Alphaproteobacteria > Rhodobacterales > Roseobacteraceae > Ruegeria > Ruegeria sp. BHSA118. The sequence continues at coordinate 9,561 of NZ_JBXWSM010000096.1, read as the reverse complement.
ACCCTTTCTTGGCGATGTTCTTGACCAGAAGTTCACTGACCATCTGGTTGCCAAGCGCATCCCGCAACCGTTTGATCCGCGTCGCGCCTGCGGCTTCGTCGCAATCGGCCTCATTGCGGCCGGAAATCATCGCCTCGATCTGGGCGCCGGACAGCACCTCATCATCCAGCCGGGATTCAGCCAGAACCGAGAGGGTTTCCATGGCGGCGGGCGTGAGTTTGAAATCCATGTTGTTGAGGTAGACGGTGTTTTCCTCGCGGCTGATCAACAACGAGGTCACCTGAATGCCGGTGCGTTCGATTTGCGCCATGCGTCGGTTCAGCAGTACCAGCATCACCAGAAAGACCAATGCCGAGGCCATCATCGCACAGGCAAAAACCAGCAGCACATAGATCACCATCCGATAACTGGACAGGGTGTCGGCGAAGGCGGTGCCAGACTGGGCCAGAATTTCAAGCAACCGGATTTCGGTTTGCGAGGTCAGATCGGTCTCGATGAACAATCGCTCGACACGTGCGTTGAATGCGTTGGCGTCCGGCAGGGTCCAGAACAGGAAAACGGCGGCGGTGATCAGAATGGCGATAATGGCTGCGACGCCCAGCACAACCAGACGGACCCCTGACCGGCGTGCGTCAGAAACGGAGATAGAATTGTCCGGCATTGCCTTTCCTCTGATCCAACCCTTCCGGCCCGAAAACGGACTGCACTTCAAGTAAGGTCCAGCCTGACGCGCTCAGGCGCTGGGCGATTTCTGCCTGGGCCTGGCCCTTGTCGCAGTTCGAGACCTGGATAACCCCATAGTGCAAACGCAGCGGGTTGTCTTTCTTGGCCTTGTAATCCGCATAGCAATCCGCCGCAGACGCAGCAGAGCCAAGCGATATCAGGACCGCAAAGGTCAGAGAAGAGAGGATCTGTTTCATAGGCCGCATCCTGCGCACGAGTTGCCGCGATATTCAATAACCTAAGGGGTTTGCGGGTTCTGATATCCGATAACACCGGGCCGTTATTGCTTGTCTGGATCGGTCGCCCCCAGTGTCAGGGCAGTCAAGACGCGCTCCGTCACACGGTCGCCCAATCAATCAGAAGGACACGCATCATGCATAAGAAATTCATCGCTTTCATCGTTGCGACCGCTGTTGCCATTACCGGTGTCTCGGCCTCTCAGGCACGGGCTGCGGATGCAAAGGACATTCTTGGCGGGTTGGCCGCCATCGCGATCATCGGGGCCGGGGTTCACTATTACAACAAGGAAAAGAAAAAGGATCGGGCGACTCGCCACCAAACCTATACCCCGGCACCTTACACGCCGCAGCCGGTGCGCCCTCTGCCGCCGCGCGTGGCGCGTTATGATCTGCCCCAGCGCTGCCTGCGCACATTCAACGGGTATTCACAGGATCATCCGCTGCTTGGGCCGAAATGCCTCAAGAAGCACTACAAACATGCCAATAGCCTGCCGCAAGAGTGCAAAGTCGGTTTCTGGAATGGCCAAAAGGTCAAGCGGGCATACGAACCCGCGTGCTTGCGCCAGAAAGGATACCGTGTCGTTTACCAGTAACACCGGTTGAGCAGGAGCGGCGCCAAAGAAGCGCCGTGTAAGAGAGGGCGGTGTGGGCTGCCCTCTCTTTTTTTCTTGCGGCGCTGTGTGAAACACGGTTTTCCAAAAGGATGACAAAACCAGATTTCGAACTTGAACAGGCGCTGCTGGACCGGGGCCATTTCCGCATCGCGGGTGTGGATGAGGTCGGGCGCGGCCCTTTGGCCGGCCCGGTCGTCGCAGCAGCGGTGATCCTGAACCCACAGGCCATTCCCGAAGGGTTGAATGATTCCAAGAAGCTGACGGCCAGACGTCGGGCCGCGCTGGATGCCGAGATCCGTCACAGCTCCGAGTTTGCCGTGGCCGAAGCCTCGGTCGCCGAGATTGACGAGATCAACATCCTCAGAGCATCGCATCTGGCGATGCTGCGCGCGGTTGAGGCACTGTCGCCGGCCCCTGATTTCCTGCTGATCGACGGGAACATGGTTCCACGCGGCTTGAAAATCCCGTCACAGGCCGTCGTGAAGGGGGACGCCCGGTCGGTGTCGATTGCAGCCGCGTCGATCCTTGCGAAAAACTGGCGCGATCAGGTGATGGTGGATTTGGCGCAACAGCATCCGGGATATGGATGGGAAACCAACGCCGGTTATCCGTCAAAACAACACAAGGAAGCGCTGCAAAATCTTGGCGTGACCCCACACCATAGACGTTCGTTCAAGCCAGTGCACAATATCTTGTATCAAGAGTAAATCGTAAGTCGCTGATTCAAAAAAGAAATTGACGGCGAATCGTCTTTGACTCATCCTTGTCTCAACCAAATGAGCGCAAAAGCGCCGTGGATACTTGAGGCAGTGATATGACAACGACCACCAAAAAGGGCGCAAAAGCGCTCCCTTTAAACACGATCCTATCCGGGGACTGCATCGAAGTGATGAACAGTCTGCCAGAGGCGTCGGTTGACCTGATTTTCGCCGATCCTCCGTATAACTTGCAGCTGAAAGGCCAGTTGCACCGCCCGGATAACTCTCAGGTGGATGCGGTTGATGATCACTGGGACCAGTTTTCCAGCTTTGGGGCCTATGACCAGTTCACGCGCGAATGGTTGAAGGCGGCACACCGCCTGCTGAAGCCCAACGGCGCGATCTGGGTGATCGGTTCTTACCACAACATTTTCCGTGTAGGCTCGGCTTTGCAGGACGCAGGATATTGGATCCTCAACGACGTTGTATGGCGCAAGTCGAACCCGATGCCGAATTTCCGGGGCAAGCGCTTTACCAACGCGCATGAGACGATGATCTGGGCCTCCAAACGCGAGGGCGCGAAATACACGTTCAACTATGAGGCGCTGAAAGCCCTGAACGAAGGTGTGCAGATGCGCAGCGACTGGGTGCTGCCGATCTGTACGGGGCATGAGCGGCTAAAGGATGAAAACGGCGACAAGGCACACCCGACGCAAAAGCCGGAATCGCTGCTGCACCGCGTGTTGATTGGCTCGACCAATCCGGGCGATGTGATTTTAGACCCGTTCTTTGGCACAGGTACAACCGGTGCAGTCGCCAAAATGCTGGGTCGCGAGTTCATCGGGATCGAGCGCGAGGAAAGTTATCGCAAAGTCGCTGAAAAGCGCATTTCGAAGGTACGCAAATTCGACCGCGAAGCGCTAGAAGTCAGCGCCAGCAAACGCGCCGAACCGCGCGTGCCCTTCGGGCAACTGGTCGAACGTGGCATGCTGCGCCCGGGCGAAGAGTTGTATTCCATGAACCAGCGCCACAAAGCCAAGGTCCGGGCTGATGGCACATTGGTCGGTGACAACGTCAAAGGCTCGATTCATCAGGTGGGCGCCCATCTGGAAAACGCCCCGTCCTGCAATGGCTGGACCTATTGGTGCTTCAAGCGTGACGGCAAGACGGTGCCGATCGACGTTCTGCGTCAGCAGATCCGGGCTGAGATGAACTGATACAAAGAACACCGCCGGTGCCTGTGGCCTGACACAAGGCACTACGCCTTGCCCCGCCGATCCTACGGCGGGGTCTTTTGTTTTCGGATCAACAGTGATTGCATGTCGTTGACCCTGACACTGCAAGAAAGATCACGGCCATGACCGAGACAACCGCGCAGCCCCGCCGCCGTCTGTTTTTCACGGAACCTGACACGTTCGATCTAGACAACAAATACACCGAGGCCGCGTTGGAGCGGCACAAGCGTGAAGGGTTGGAACTGGCCGTTCGCGCGCGCTGGGTGGCGATGGCACTGACCGGGGTTCTTCTGGTTTTCCTGAACCCGCATTGGGAGGTGCTTTGGTACCACTTCATTCTGCTGCTGATCTGCGCCAACGGATGGCTGATCCGCCGTTCCGGTCGGGTGGGGCAATCGCGGGTCGAGCTTCTTTTGATCTTCGTGGACTTGCTGATCATGACCCTTGGAATGATCGTGCCCAACCCGTTCAGTGACGATGTCCGCCCTCTGGCCATGCAATATCGGTTCGACAACTTTCAGTACTTTTTCGTCATCCTGGCGGCTGGAACCCTGGCCTATTCCTGGCGAACGGTCATTGCTATCGGTTCGTGGACGGCATTGATGTGGACGATCGGTTGGATCATTGCCTCGTGGGTGGCAACGCCGATTCCGGGGATTAGCGAAAAGGTTGCAGAGGCCTTGCAGGGCTATCCGGATGTTGCCCAACTGTTGGACCCCAACAGTTTCATGGTCCCTCAACGTATCCAGCAAGTGATCGTATTCATAATGGTTGCGGTTACGCTGGGTATTTCGATGCGGCGTCTCAATCAATTGTTGATGAACAACGCTGGATTGGAACGGGAACGGGCCAACCTGTCGCGGTATTTCTCACCCAATGTGGTGGATGAACTGAGCCAGAACGATGAGCCGCTGAAACAGGTCCGCAAAGAGGATGTGGCGGTTCTGTTCATCGATATCGTCGGGTTCACCAAATACGCCGCCGGGCGGGATCCCTATGAAGTGATCGAGGTTCTGCGCGGGTTTCACGCCCGTATGGAAACCGAAGTATTCCGGCACCACGGGACCTTGGACAAGTACCTGGGCGACGGTTTGATGGCGACCTTTGGCACTCCGGTGCCAACGCCCCTGGACGCGAGCAATGCCCTGGACTGCGCGCGTGCGATGGTGGGTGTGATCGACCGTTGGAATCTGGAACGCCGCAGGGCGGGAGAGCCCGAAATCCATGTCGGCGTTGGGGTGCATTACGGCTCGGTCGTACTTGGGGATATCGGTGCCAACCGGTTGGAATTCGCGGTGATTGGCGATGCGGTCAATGTGGCGGCCAAGCTTGAAGCGCTGACGCGTGATTTCAAGGCGCGTATCGTTGTCAGCGATGCCGTGCGTTTGCGGGTTGAGGAAGAAAACCCGCAGGCGCCGGAGGTCATGGCCGGTTTTGTTGCCTGCCACGAGCAATCAGTGCGAGGGGTCGAGGCGCCGATGGATGTCTGGGTGATGAAAAGCTGAGGACCTCCCGCCTGTCAGAACAGCATCACAGATGCCGTGCTGACAGTTGGGCCTGGCAGCGCGCCTGTGCGCGCTGCGGTCACGCTTTGGGCATGGGGTTCAAAGATTTGTTGTAGCGGTGCCAGTCGGTGATCTCGGGATAATAGTGGCGTCGCCACGCGCGAACGCGCGGATTCATGACCCGCCGCCAAAGCGGCGGTATCATCGCGGCCACAGTCATGACAGGATAGCCATAGGGCAATTGCGGGGCTGTGTCCGACGCGTGGTGTTGCAGCAGCGGAAACCGGCGATTGGGTTTGTAATGGTGGTCCGAATGGCGCTGAAGATTGATCAGCAACCAGTTCGATGCTTTCTGCGAGGCATTCCAGGAATGGCGTGGCAGGACATGCTCGTACCGTCCCTCGCCCAGGTGTTTTCGGGTCAGGCCGTAATGCTCGACGTAATTGACCAGCTCGAGCTGCCAGATCGCGACACCAGCCTGAAGCAGAAACAGAGCCACGCCGGACCATCCTCCGATCAGGCCGGCCAGTGCCAGCATCCCACCTTGCAGCGCCCAGTACCGCCAGAACGGGTTTGAACGATCTGTCCACGGTCTGTCGATGCGGGCCAGCTTGTTGCGCTCGGCGTTGAAGGCCGAAACCCAGCATTGCCACAGAACGCGGGTATAGAAGCGATGGAAACCTTCGTTGTAACGCGCCGTTACCGGATCGCGCGGGGTGCCAACATGGCGGTGATGGACCAACAGGTGCTCGGACCGAAAATGAGAATACAGCACCATGGCAAGAAGGATGTCCCCCAGCCAGCGTTCCAAGCGGCTTTTCTGGTGCATCAACTCGTGGCTGTAATTGATCCCAATCGTGCCCGAAATGACGCCCATGCCAAAGAAGAGGCCGATTTTCTCAAGCGTTGACAGATGGGTGTTGTGGGTTGCGTACCAGATCAGACCAAAAAGGGTAACGAACTGGATCGGGGCCCAGAGTTTTGTCAGCAATATGTACCATTGCAGCGCCGTGTCCGGCGTCCCGGGGTCGGCGTTTTCAGTGTTGAGCCCGGTGATCCGGTCCAGCACTGCAAAAGCCCACCAGGTTGCGGCAGGAACCAGCAGCAGTGACCATCCACCGGTGGCAGCTGAAAACCAGACCAGCGGAATCAGCAGCAGCGACACCCAGAAAGGGGATGCAGATTGCCAGCGGGACAATGTGCCTGTTGCGATCATCTTTTCTGCTCCGACTTTACGGAGATATCCTAGCCATGGCCCGAAGACTTGCACAGCGGACTTATTGTCGTCGCCAAAGATCATAGGCCTTACGCATCACGGTTGGCAGGTCGCCGGGCCTGAAGCTGTGCTTGTCTACCACTGTCAGATGCTCGGGTACGTCGTGATCGGCGGCATCCGTGGTCCAGATCCGCAAAATCAGGTGGAAATGCGTAAATGTATGGCGCACTTCGCCCGGCAACATCTTCCAATTCGCAGGGAACGGAGGCCGTTCGGCCGGGACATCGTTCCACTCTGATCCGGGCCAGCCCAGCATTCCGCCCAGCAAACCTTTGTCAGGCCGGCGTTCCAGCACCATGGCCCCGTCTGCGCTTTGCGCAACATACACGTGCCCGCAGCGTGTGGGTTTGGGCTTTTTGGGTGTTTTTCTTGGCAGATCGGCCTGGGTTCCTGCGATACGGCTCTGACAGGGGTCACGCAGGGGGCAGATGCCACATGCCGGCGACTTCGGCGTGCAGATGGTTGCCCCCAGATCCATGACCGCCTGCGCGTAATCGCCGGGGCGTGTGGCCGGGGTCAGGGCCGACGCCTTTTCCTTCAGCAGGGGTTTGGACCCGGGTAGCGGATCGTGAATGTCATGGAACCGGGCCATGACACGTTCGACGTTTCCATCCAGCACGGTTTCAGGCCGATCAAACGCAATGGCCGAGATCGCAGCGGCGGTATAGGGGCCTATGCCGGGTAGGTTCAGCAGCGCTTCGAAGCTGTCGGGAAACCGGCCATCGTAGTCCTGCGTGACGGCACGGGCGCATTTCAAAAGATTGCGGGCGCGGGCGTAATAGCCAAGCCCGGCCCATTCCCCCATCACCTGCTCGTCCGGTGCGGCAGCCAGAGCCTGAACCGTAGGCCAGCGGGTGGTGAAGCGCAGGAAATAGTCGCGAACGGCGGCAACTGTAGTTTGCTGCAACATCACTTCGGACAGCCAGACCCGATAGGGATCGGGGCGCATCCCGGCGGCGCGATCTGCCGGACCGATGCGCCATGGCATTTCGCGGGCGTGGCGGTCGTACCACTCCAGCAACGCATCACTGACGGTGAATTCAGCAGAGTCACGCAAGTTTTATTCAACTCCCGGTCGGGTTTCGCTGGCACATGGTGGCCTGCCCAGTACAATACAGGTGTAGGAGCTGGAAACCAGATGCAACGCAGACGTTCTTCGACCCGCGGGTTCAAACGCACCGCATCCTTGCTGAACGATCAGATACGGCGCGCCGGGGAAAGCCGGGGGTTTGCCGTGTCGCGGCTTTTGACCCATTGGGCCGAGATTGTCGGCCAGGATACCGCCGCCATCGCGCGCCCGGTCAAAGTGGGGTATGGCAAGGGTGGTTTTGGTGCGACCCTGACCGTGTTGACGACCGGGCCGCAGGCTCCGATGCTGGAAATGCAGAAGGAACAGCTGCGCGGCAAGGTAAACGCGGTCTATGGCTACAACGCCATCAGCCGTGTCCGTATCACCCAGACCGCTCCGACCGGATTTGCCGAGGGGCAGGCCAGTTTCGACCACAAGCCGAAGCAAGCAAAACCCCAGATTGCGCCTGACATTGCCGCCGAGGCCGACAAAATGTCACGCGATGTACATGATGAAGATTTGCGCGCGGCTCTTGAACGTCTCGGGCGCAACGTTTTATCCAAACAGAAACGCTGAGAAAGGGCTGAAAATGAGCCGTATTGCAACCGTAATCTGTGCGGCCGTCGCCGTTGCCGCTGGCGGCTATTGGCTGACGCAGTCGAACACCAATGTCACCATTCCGCTGGTCAGTGCCGCCGAAGCGCAGGAAGCAAACCTGGATACGTCGACGATCGTCGAGATGGTGCAGGGCGCCGAGGATGCGCCGGTCGAAATCATCGAATATGCATCATATACCTGCCCGCACTGCGCAAATTTCCACACAGGCGCCTATAAGCAGCTCAAGAAAGACTTCATCGACACCGGCAAGGTCAAGTTTACCTACCGCGAAGTCTATTTCGACCGCTACGGCCTTTGGGCATCGATGGTTGCACGCTGTGCCGGCCCCGAAAAGTTCTTTGGTATAACAGACCTGATCTACGAAGGGCAGGCAGAATGGACACGTGCAGGTGGTCCGGCCGAGATCGTGGACGAGCTGCGCAAGATCGGTCGTTTGGCCGGCATCGATGGCGACCAGCTTGAGGCTTGCCTGCAAGACGGTACCAAGGCGCGGACATTGGCCGCTTGGTACCAGGAAAACGCCGAACGAGATGGTATTCAGGCGACCCCGTCGTTCCTTGTGAACGGTAGGAAAGTCGACAACCAGTCCTACGCTGACTTCAAAAAGCTGATCGAAGACGAACTGGGTGGCTAAACACCCTTTTCCGGTTGGCCCTGCCCGGGCCGACCGGGCCTATTTTGGCGCAGGTGCTGCATTCAGCAGCATATCCCGGACCTTGTCAGTTTCGCCGACTTGCAAACGAACCGGCAGAGTGATCACTTTGCTCCGAAAAGCCGGGGGCAGACGCACGGCATCTTTCTCGGTTGTTATCATCTGAGCACCGAGTTGGCGCGCCTCGTTTTCCAGACGGGCCATCAGTGCCTGAGTCAGAGGTTGGTGGTCGTCCAGGGCTTCGGCGCGGACCACGTCTACGCCCAGCTGCCGCAGGGTTTTGAAGAACTTCTCGGGGTGGCCGATACCGGCAAATGCCAAAGCGCGTGTGCCGGTCCAGTCCATGCCGGTTTGCAGGGGTTCGATTGCTCCGGTGACATGGGGAACGGACAACTTGTCGCCCCACTGAGCGGTGAAAGCCATTTGCGCGGCTTCATCGCCCAGAGACAACACAAGGTCGGCTCGTTTCAACCCGATGTCGACCGGTTCCCGCAGTGGCCCGGCAGGCAGGCACAAACCGTTTCCAAACCCGCGTTGAGCATCCACAACAATGATCGAGAAATCCTTGTCCACCGAGGGGTTTTGAAAACCGTCATCCAGCACGATTACCGTGGCACCCGCGGCCGCGGCGGCCCGTGCGCCCGCCGCCCTGTCCTTGGCAACCCAGACTTCGGCAAACATCGCCAGAAGCAGCGGCTCGTCCCCAACTTCGGCAGCAGTGTGCCGGGCCGGATCAACCTGCACCGGCCCGTCCAAAGAACCTCCGTGCCCCCGCGTGACGACATGCGGTTCGTGCCAGGCGCCTCGAAGCTGTTCAAGAGTCCAGATCACCGTTGGTGTTTTACCGGTTCCACCAGCGTTGAGGTTGCCGATACAGATCACGGGCACACCCGGCTTTTCTCCGGCCTCCGAGGCGATCCTTCGGGCCGTTG
>NZ_JBXWSM010000095.1:0-12699 GCF_059613405.1 Ruegeria sp. BHSA118 | reverse complement strand
GGTGCGCGCGTTGTCTCCGGTGACCATGGCCACGGTCAGGCCCATTTGGTGAAGCCGCTCCAGCGCCTCCTCGGTGCCGGGTTTGACCGGGTCGGACACAGACAACGTGGCTGCGGCCTGTCCATCCAATGCGACGAACAATGGTGTTGCCCCTTCGGCGGCGCGGGCCTCCGCCTCGCTTGCCAGGGCTCCAAGGTCGATCCCGCGTTGTTGCATAAGCCGGTGCGACCCGATCAACACGTTCCGGCCTTCAACCAGCCCCTGCATGCCAAGCCCGGTAATCGACAGGACGTCCGTCGCCTGTGGCAGCGTCGCAGGCCCGGCCCGGGTGATCGCCGAAGCTATCGGGTGTTCCGACCGCGCCTCGAGGGCGGCGGCCAGCCGCACAACCTCATCTCTGTCAAATCCGTTCGCCGTCAGAACATTGTCCAGTTCCGGACGGCCCAGTGTCAGGGTCCCGGTCTTGTCCAGCGCGATGACGCGTGCCTGCTGAAGCTGCTGCAAGGCATCGCCCTTGCGGAACAGAACCCCCAGTTCGGCCGCGCGCCCGGTGCCGACCATGATCGAGGTCGGAGTGGCCAGCCCCATGGCGCAGGGGCAGGCTATGATCAGCACGGAAACCCCAGCGACAAGCGCCAGCGGCAGGGCGGGGCTTGGGCCGAAAATCAGCCAGGCCGCGACGGTAATCACGGCGGCCAGGATGACCGCCGGGACAAAGCGATATGTAATCTGGTCAACCAGGCCCTGGATCGGCAGCTTGGCCCCCTGCGCCTGCTGCACCATGCGAACGACCTGAGCCAGCACCGTGTCGCCCCCCACGCGCGTCGCCCGAACCCGCAAGGCTCCGGTGCCATTCACGGTTCCTCCGACAACAGCTGCGCCGGCTGATTTTCCAACCGGTATCGGCTCGCCCGTGATCATGCTTTCATCGACGTAAGAGGTGCCCTCGAGCACTTCGGCATCCACCGGCACACGTTCGCCCGGGCGGATGTGCAGGATGTCGCCCACAGCAATCTCGGCGATAGGGCGGTCTTCTATCCGGCCATCGATTTCGACCCGCGCGCTTTTGGGCTGAAGGCCCGCCAGTTTACGGATTGCGGCCCCGGTTTTGCCCTTGGCGCGCGCCTCCATCAGCCGGCCCAGAAGGATCAGAACGACAATCACAGCCGCCGCCTCGTAATAGACGTTGGCAGTTCCGACCGGTAACACGCCGGGGGTGAATGTGGCCACGACCGAATACAGATAGGCCGCCCCGGTTCCCAGCGCGACCAGCGCGTTCATATCCGGCGTGCCCCACAGCAACGACGGGATGCCCTTGCGATAGAAGACACGACCGGGCCCCAGCAGCAGGGCCGATGTCAGGGCGAACTGAATCAACTGGCTGGTCTGCGTGCCGATGGTGGCGTGTACCCAATGGTGGATGGCGGGGATCATGTGCCCGCCCATCTCAAGAATGAACACCGGCAGGGCAAGAGCGGCCGCCAGTATAGTGGCGCGTGTCAGCCCCGCTGTTTCAGCGTCTGCGCGGTCTTCGGGTGTCGAAGCGGCTTGAGGCCGCGCCGGGTATCCGGTGTCGGTGACCACCTGTGCCAGCGCCTGTGCCGTCGTTGTCCCCGCAGCGTAAGTCACCGCGGCAGTTTGTGTCGCCAGATTGACCTGCGCTTCGATCACGCCGCGGCTGGCCGTCAGCGTGCGCTCGATCTTGGCCACGCACGAGGCGCAGTTCATACCTTTAATGCTCAGATCCGCCCGGCTGGTCTCAACCGGATACCCTGCCGCGTCCAACGCCTTGGTCAGTGCCGAAACCGGCCCGTCAAAAGCCACCTGTGCGGACTTGGTTGCAAAATTGACCGAGGCCGTTTCAACCCCGGGCACATCACGCAGCGCTTCTTCAACGCGTCCCACGCAGGATGCGCATCCCATGCCCGTGATTTTCAGCTCTGTCAGTGCTTTTTGCGCCATGCGACTCGCCCCCGAAGTTTCCTTACCCACCAGATGGGGGTTCCAGTGACGGGAAGGTCAAGGGCCTGGGGCGGTTTTTTAATGCCCCGAGCCGCGCATGTTTCGTTCCATCATGCGCTGATAGAGGCGCGGCGACAGGCGGTTGAGCCACCAGGACAGGCGCGCCACGCGGCCAACCGGGATCATGGGCAGCGATTTGTCCAGCCCGCGCAGGATCGTGTCAGCGGCGGCCTCGGGGCTCATCTCGTCCATCCCGTCCTTCGCCGATCCGGGGCGCGCTGTGCCATCCGCCTGCTCTTGCGCATTGCCGGGGTTGGTGGCCACAAAGGACGGCGCAGCGATCAGAACCTGAACGCCATATGGGGCTTCTTCCGAGCGCAGCGATTTGAAGAACCCCTCCAACGCGTGTTTCGAGGCCGCATAGGCCGTCCGATGGTAAAGCGGTGCAAACCCGGCCACCGATGAGATGGCCAGATGTGTCCCCTTTGACGCCCGAACCGGGTGCAAGAACGCGCGGGCCATTTCAACGGCTGCAAAATAGTTGATGTCAAACAGAGTTCGGTGACTGGCCGCGTCGGACTTTTCAAAGCCCCGGATTTGCGTGACACCGGCGTTGTAGATGACCAGATCGATACTGTCGCAGGTCGAGATCACCTTTTGGGTTGCCCTGGCAAGCTGGTCGGGATCCGTCAGGTCGCAGCCAACAGGCAACTGGTTCGGCCTAGTGTCCAGACCTGAAACATTGAGATCCAGCAGCACCACCCGCCACCCGCGACTTTGCAGAGCATGGCTGAGGGCCCGCCCCAAACCGCCCGCCCCGCCGGATATGACAGCCGTCCTCAAAGCCCCGCCTGCTTTTGCCAGAGCGCGAACACCTGGGCGCTGGTTTTTTCCGGAGTGTAACCGAAGTCGGATTTCAGGGCGGTGTTATCCAGAACCGGTCGATATTGCAGAAATCGCACCTGTTCCGGCCCATATCGGGACAGACCCAGCGGACGCGCAGCGGCCAAAGTCGATTTCACCGCCCAAGCGGGCAGGCGCAGAACTGGTTTCCCCATGGCGCGGGCCAGATCGGTCACGCCCATCGCGCCGTCCCCGGCGACGTTGTAAACGCCAGCCGGCCCGTCGGTTGCCGCGCGCTTAAGGATGCGTGCCAGATCGTGCGTCCAAATGAACACAAACGGGCTTTCGCTGCCGACCACGGCCAGCAGGCGGGGTTTGTGAAACAGGGCGGTGATCTGGTTTTCGGACCCGGCCCCCAGAACCGTGCCCACGCGCAGCACGACCTGTTCCAGATCGGGGGCGGCTTTGCGAACCTCGGCCAGCATCTCTTCGACCTGCCTTTTGTGATCGGAATACGGGAACTCGGGGTTGCCGCGCAGCGGATCATCCTCGCGCAGGGGCACGGGGTTGTCCGCGTGATAGCCGTAGGCCGCACCCGAGGATGTGACCACCAATCTTCGTACTCCGTTGGCAAGGGCCGCGTTCACCACCTTGCGGGTGCCCTCGACATCAACCGCATAAGCCGCCGCGCGTTCCATTTTGGGCGGAGGCGACACGATGGAGGCCAGATGCACGATGACTTCAGGCTTTACGTTGCAGATCACACGTGCGGGGGCGTCGGTCGTCACATCCATGGGCAGATAGTGGACGTTTTCAGGCATGCTGTCGGGGCGTTTGACATCCGTGGCAAAAACCTCATGCCCTCGAAGTTCGGGCAACAGTGACTGCCCGACCATTCCGGCGGCACCCGTGATCAGGATACGGCTCATCGCGCGGCCTCGGTTCGGGCCATGACCGACGCCAGGGCAATCCCCGAGACGGCGTGCCAGATGCCCCAGAACGCGGCCACGACGGCCATGCCGCCCAGCCCGTGGAAAAAGGCAAAGATCAGCACCAGCCCAAGGCCGGAATTCTGAATGCCGGTTTCGATGGTGATGGCGCGGCGATCGAAGGGGGACAGCCGGGTCAGAGTGGCCACAACCCAACCGCCCCCCAGCGCCAGGGCGTTGTGAAGGATCACAAGCCCGGCAACAGCCCCGGCAAAGCTGAGGAAGAACCCCCAGTTCGCGCCCAGGGCAAGTAAGATGAAAGCCGCAAAAATACCCATCGACAGGTATTGCAGCGGCGCACGCAACCGTGCGGTCAGGGCCGGGTGGCGCTGGTTCAGAGCGATGCCCATAACCAGAGGCAAGATCAGCATCAGCCCGACAAGGATTGCAATTTGCACCGGGTCAATCTGGGTCTGTTGCAGGATCGCGCGTGTCGGCGGATACAGCCCGCCCCAAAGCGCAATGTTGAAGGGCGTCATGAAAATCGCGCCGATGGTGGCAAAGGCGGTCATCGACACCGACAGCGCCGCATTGCCACCGGCGCGGTGCGTAATGAAGTTCGAGATATTACCCCCCGGACAGGCTGCGACAAGGATCAGCCCAAGCGCAATAGACGGTCGCGGGGCCGTCACCCACACAAGCGCAAAAGTCAGCGCCGGCAGGACCAGGAATTGGGAAACCAGCCCGACGATCACTGGCTTCGGCGCGCGTCTGAGGCGATCAAAATCCCTTGGTGTCAGATCGATCGCAATCGAGAACATCACGATCGCCAGTATCGCATTCAACAGCGTCAGAGAGGCCGGGCTGAAATTCAGCGTAATTTCGTCGATATCACTCATGCGGCGGCTTTCCGCAGCCGTTCGGTCCACCCGGTGACAGCCTTTCTGTAGGTGGCCTTGTCCACGTAGTAAGCCATTCGCGGCAGATCGATATAGCTCATGCCTCCGGTGGCGCGCGTATAGTCTTTTTGTTTTTCAGCCTTCAGATCGGCCGCCACCGGGCAGCCCTTCTGAAGACCTTTGATATAGCGCGCCACCATTTCGGCCTGCTCGTGCCTGCCCTGCCAGCCCAGACCCGTGGCCTCGACCATGCCCAGCACAAAAAGATCGTCCCGTTCCGGGTGCAGCGCGTTCAGGTACAGATGTGGGGCATCGCCCTGCCAGTTCAGCAGGCCCTTGTCGATGAAGGGGTAGTGCAGCTTGTATCCGGTCGCGGCGAGAATCATGTCATATTCTTCGCGCGTACCGTCCTTGAAATGCACGGTTTTGCCTTCCAGGCAGTCGATATCGGGGCGAATGCGCAGATCGCCATGGCCCGCGTGATACAAGACCAGCGAATTCACCACCGGGTGGCTTTCGTAAAGCTGGTAATCGGGTTTGGGAAAGCCGTATTTCTGCGGATCACCGACAAACCAACTGAGGATCAGGCTGTCCACCTTGCGCTTCAGCCACATCGGCAGGCGGATCTTGCCACCCATCGTGTCGGCCGGTTTGCCGAAAACGTATTTGGGCACGAAGTAATAGCCGCGCCGCATCGACAGGTCACAGCGTTTTGCGTGATGGATTGCGTCAACCGCAATGTCGCAGCCGGAATTTCCCGCGCCCACGACCAACACACGCTTGCCGTCGAACTGGCTGGGGTACCGGTATTGCGAGGCATGGATCAACTCGCCGTCAAACGTGCCGGGAAAGCTGGGCATATTCGGTTCCGACAAGGTGCCGTTTGCAATCAGAACCCCTGCAAATTCAGCCTGATGCTCACCTTCGGCGTCCCGCCAGCCAACACGCCAACCGTCACCGGATTTGCCCAGCGGAGTGATCCGGGTGACTTCCGCATTGAACGTGTAACTCTCACGCAGGCCGAAACGATCGGCAAAGGCCCGGAAATAGTCGCACATCGCCCGGTGCGAGGGGTACTCGGCCACCGCCTCATCCATCGGGAAATCCTCGAATTCGGTCATGCGTTTTGAAGAGATCAGATGCGCCGATTCATACATGGTTGATCTGGGGGCATCGATATCCCACAGACCGCCCACATCCGAATGCAATTCGAACCCCTGAAAGGCGATGCCCTGTTCCTTGAGCACCTTGGCTGCGGCCAAACCCATCGGCCCCGCCCCGATCAGGGCGAATGCGTTGCGCGTCTGTGTCATGAACCCTCCCGAAGTTCGTGGCGCTTAACTTGAACGAACGACCAAAATAAGGCAAGATGAAATTCATGAGTCCAAAAAACATCGAAAAACCAAGGCAAAGAGCACCGTCCAAGCGATCGCTTGAAACCAAGGCGCGGATCATGGATGCGGCTGAAACCGTCTTTGCCGAACGGGGATTCGAAGGTGCGTCGATCCGGGATATCGCGGCACTGGCGGGGGTTCAGATTGGTCTTGTGCACCATCATGGCGGTGGCAAGGAGGAGTTGTTTTACAAAACCGTGGCGCGGCGCGCGGACGAGCTGGCGCAGCTTCGGATCGACGCGTTGAACAGGGCCAAAGCTGCTGCTCCGCTGACGCTTCACAGCATTCTGGACAGTTTTATCCGACCCTATGTGGACCTGGCTGAAACGGGTGGGCCCGGATGGATGGCATATGGGCGGTTGGTGGCCCATGTATCGGTTGACCCCAGGTGGCGCGATATCGCAGCGGAATGTTTCGACCCCACCGCCCAGCTGTTCATCACCGAGATCGCCACGCTTTACCCGGATGTCGACCCTGCGGTTTTGGCAAGTGGCCAGGTTTATTCGGTCTCGGCGATGCTGGCCCATCTCAACAGTGGATGGCGGGTCAATGCCCTGTCGCAGGGCGGTGATCTGTCCGGCATGGAGCGTCTGGTGGACTTTTGCGCCGCCGGAATCGAAGCAATGGTCCGATCCGACCGTTGATGAACCATCACGCGGCGCCCGGTTGCGTGTTCAATCGTTAAGTCGGCGCCTTGTGTCCACATGTCTGTTTCCAAAAATAGGACAATTGGCGCAGGCCAGACGATTGTGTCTCTTTGATCACCTTTTTGGGCGTCATTTGCGATGATTGAGGTGAAAACGTGGCGTCAATGTGGCGAGTGAGCTAGGGGTATGCTTCTGTTGTGCTGCTCTTTCACAGAGTGGTTTGTAACGAGTTTTCATTCGCAAGGTGGGCAAATGACTTTGATACGAAACATAGCCGCGATCGCTGTTGCAGGCGTGATGGCTGCAAGCGGTGCATCGGCGCTGACCATTTCCAGCATCTCGCCTTCTTGGCAAAACGTAAATCCAACGTCCGGCGTTACTGAAAGCACCTCTGGTTCTACGATTTCTCTTCGGTGGGGAAGTGGCAGCAGTTCGAGTGGTTACGATTTCACGCCAACTGGCACGCCAATTTCAGGCCTGCTGCCTGGAACGGCATTTGCTCTGGGACAGTTCTCGCATCTGAATTTCCCGATCACGGGAACAACGCTGAGCTCCGTCGACCTTCTTGTCGACATATTGATCAGCGGTGGCCCTCTGGTGTCTTCGTCGTTTGCCCTGACGCATAACGAGACATTGAATCGTCCAGCGAACTGTCCGGCGGATTCCACCCCTTGTGATGACATCGTGACCATTACCAACAATTTGGGCTCTCAGAGCTTCAGCTTTGGTGGACAGAATTATGTGTTCTCGGTCCTCGGGTTCTCTCAGGACGGCGGCAGCACCATTTCGAACGGCTTCAGCACGACGGAAAACATGCAAAACGTCGCGACGCTGTATGGGGAATACACGATTGCCCCCGTGCCGCTGCCCGCTGCTGGCTGGCTGCTTCTTGGCGGCATCAGCGGTTTGTTTGTGATGGGCCGCCGGAAAAAGCGCAGCACGGCCTGACCTGGCTTTTCATGCTCTCACCAATCTTGGTGGTGAGAGCAGACCTGGAACCGGGCCGCGTTTGGGCCAGGATGTTCAGTCTGACAGCGCATGCGCCCCGTGGGCCCGAGCTTATGGCATTGGCTGGAAACGATATGCGCGCTTGCCGTGCATCTGTTGCAATGCCAACCGGTCATCATTCTGGCTGCAAATGGTCGAACAAAATCTTGCTGAATACAGATGGCGGCGATGTTCGTACGGCACTGGGCGAGACGAAAAAACCAAACGTGATGATGAGTATGATCAGGGCAGTACCGGCAAGGCAAGCCGCCGAGAGGTGAAAGACCGAGCGAACCATTGCGACACTCCCTTCTTTTGATATCCGGAAATTCTGCGAGGGCTGAAACGTCAACCTGACTTTGCCAATTGTTGTTTCAGCCTTTGGTTTTCCGCCTGCAACTCTGCCAACTGCTGCCCCAGCCTGTTCAGATGAGGGCGCAACTCCGCTTCGGTGAAGCGCGGTGTGATGTGGCTTGGGCAGTTCCAGTCCAACGCCTCGACGCGGATGATCACGGCCCGTTCGGCCGGTGCCTCGGCCTCTTCCGGGTAAAGGGTGGCGGCCGCTGCTTCGCCTTCCGTGAATTCGACGCGCCCAAGAATCTTGAGACGGCGTCGGTTGGCGTAATCCATCAGGATCATTGCAATACGATCATTGCCGTCCAGATTCCCGCGCGAGATATACTGTTTGTTGCCCGAAAAATCCGCATATCCGATGGTCTGGGGGCCCAGCACCTTCAGAAACCCTGTCGGCCCGCCCCGATACTACACATAGGGCCAGCCGGTCTCGGACACGGTGGATTGATAGAACCCGTCCCGCGCCTGAATGAACTCTTTCTCGGGGTCTCCGATCAGATGGCCTTGCTGCGGGCCGCCTTCAATGAACTTGGCATAGGTTCTGGCCGATCCCATCCTCTCTTGATGGGCGCGGACAGCGGGTGTGAAGGTCAGTTCGGAAAAAGCGCGGGGCATTGGAAAATCCTTTCAAAGACCCAGTTCGGACAACCCGGGGTGGTCATGAGGGCGTTCGCCCAAGGGCCAATGAAACAGCCTGTCACCTTCGGCAATCGGAAGATCGTTGAGCGAGGCATGGCGGTGTGACATGCGCCCGTCCTTGGCGAATTCCCAGTTTTCATTGCCATAAGATCTGAACCACTGACCGCTGTCGTCGCGCCATTCATAGGCATAGCGAACGGCAATGCGATTTCCGGCGAAGGCCCACAGTTCCTTGATCAGGCGATAA
The DNA here is from genome assembly GCF_059613405.1 of Ruegeria sp. BHSA118. NCBI lineage: Bacteria > Pseudomonadati > Pseudomonadota > Alphaproteobacteria > Rhodobacterales > Roseobacteraceae > Ruegeria > Ruegeria sp. BHSA118. The sequence goes on along the minus strand of NZ_JBXWSM010000095.1, from coordinate 3,798 downwards.
TCCAGTTCCTTCCGCCATTTGCGGGTCAGAAAGGCGTGGATGTCGGTATGGCCGGACAGGAATTCAGCCCGATTCCGCCATTGGCTGTCGTCCGTATAGGCGGGTGTCACGCGATCGGGATCGCGGCTGTTCCAGGCATCTTCCGCCGCGCGCACTTTTTGAGTGGCAGTTTCCAGCGTGAAGGGGGGCAAGGGGGGTCTGGACATTTTGCAAAGGCTTTCAGGTGAGGGAGGCGGCAAGAAGAGCCATGGTCAGAAGGAAGGGGACGTACTGAGGTGGAAAAATGCTGGCGCGACGTTTCATCGGTCAAATCCTCGGGTGTACTGATCGGTTAACTTACGAACAAAGTGTACCGATCTGTAAACTTTTGCAAGTGGAAATTTCACAGTGAGACCGGGCGTCTGGTAAAACTATTTCAAAACAACGCTTTGACCTGGGGTCATTGTACTTCACGCTCCATGGTAATATGTACAGAACGGTACACCATGGAGCCGAATCATGCGTCCAAACAAACGGGATGAGTTGGTCAGCAAGGCCCTGAAGGTCTTTTACCGCGACGGGTTTCACGCAACTGGCATGGACAAGCTGGTTGTGGAAACGGGCGTGTCCAAGACGTCGATGTACAAGCATTTCCGCACCAAGGAAGACCTGATCGTTGCCGCGCTACGCTTGCGGGATGAAAACTTTCGCGACTGGTTCTTTCAGCGCATCGACGAGATGGCAGAAACACCGGCCGAGCAGATCATCGTCAGTTTCGATGCCCTGAAAGAATGGTTCGAGGAGGACGGGTTCCGGGGCTGCATGTTCATCAAGGCCGGGGCCGAGTATCAGGACAAGGATCACCCGATCCATGTGCAGGCCGCCGAACACAAACAGCTTTTGCTGGAACATTTCACGGCCATAGCCCAGCAGGCCGGCGCGCATGATCCTCGAAAGCTCGCGAGTCAGATCGTGTTGTTGCAAGAGGGTGCAATCGTATCCGCTGTTCTGCTCAAGAACTACGACCCGGCGGAAGACGCCAAGGATGCGGCCAAGCACCTGTTGGCCAAAGCACTGGCTTAACCCCGCCAGTCAAAAGGGATTCTCTGACTTCGCAGGCCGAGGAACGTTGCGTTGTTCCCAAAAGGGACGCCACGTCACAAGGATTGGCGTGGACCGAACACGGCGCTAGCCTTTTCGGAAAGACCGATTGGAGGGCGTACAATGTCACTTTTCACTTCGACTGCGGCATGGGTCACTGATGAACACCGCATGTTCGCGGATATGGCGGGTCGGTTCATGGATGACGAACTGTCGCCCAATATCGAAACCTGGGTTGAAAACGGCGTCGTGGATCGCGATTTCTGGCGCAAGGCCGGCGAAACCGGGCTGATGGCAGGTGCAATCCCCGAAGAATATGGCGGTGTCGGCGGCGGCATGGGCTTTGACGCCATCACGGCCTACGAACAGAGCGCGCGGGGTGATGCGGGTTGGGGCTATGGTATTCAGTCGATCGTGACCCACTATCTCACCGCTTATGGCAGCGAAGATCAGAAGAAGAGGTGGTTGCCCAAACTGGCGTCGGGCGAATTGGTCGGCGCACTTGCCATGACGGAACCCAGCACTGGCTCGGATGTTCAGGCTGTGCGGACGACTGCCGAGAAGGACGGCAACTCCTACCGGCTGAATGGCTCGAAAATCTTCATCACGAACGGACAAACGGCGGATCTGATCATCGTGGCCGCCAAGACCGACAAGACTGCTGGCGCACGCGGCGTTTCATTGATCGTGGTGGAAACCGACGGGTGTGAAGGTTTTCGCCGGGGGCGGAACCTCAAGAAACTGGGCATGAAGGGCAATGACACTGCCGAGCTGTTTTTCGAAGATGTCAAAGTGCCGATGACAAACCTGTTGGGCACCGAGGAAGGGCAGGGATTCTATCAGCTGATGAAACAGCTGCCGTGGGAACGGCTGAATATCGCGATCATGGCGCTGGGCGCGATCGATTTCGCCATCGGCGAAACCGTGAAATACGTGCAGGAACGCAAAGCCTTCGGGCAGCGGGTGATGGATTTTCAGAATACCCGGTTCAAATTGGCGGAATGCAAGACCAAGGCTGAGGTTCTGCGCAGTTTCATCAATGATTGTATCGGAAAACTGGAAGCGGGCGAGCTGGACGCGGCGACTGCTTCGATGGCCAAATACTGGGGATCCGAGGTGCAAAACGAGATCATGCATGAATGCCTGCAACTGTTCGGCGGCTACGGGTTCATGATGGAATACCCGATTGCGCGTCTTTACGCGGATGCCAGGGTACAGATGATCTATGGCGGCACCAATGAGGTCATGAAAGAGCTGATCGCGCGATCGCTCGACGTCTGAGCCCACCACGCGGGCTCTCCCGCCCGTCGTCATCATTCCTGACGGAATGACTCCTCCGGTTGGGCCCGGCAGGCCCGGGCAAAGCCCGTGCCTGCCGGGCCTGTTTCGTTGTCGCAGCACGGGTCAAAAGGCCGCTTGCAAAGGGGGGGTATCGGTATGATGATCCGCCGACAAGACTCAGAGGCCCGACGTGAACGATCCCGAACAATCACTTTGGCAGACCACTTGCACCGAGACAGTCACCGCACCGCCCCTGACCGCTGACGCAGCGGTTGATCTGGCTGTCATCGGAGGTGGCTACACCGGCTGTTCAGCGGCTTTGACCGCAGCCCGCGCCGGCGCGTCGGTCTGCCTGCTCGAGGCGCAGGAGATCGGGTTTGGCGGTTCGGGGCGTAATGTCGGTCTGGTCAATGCGGGGCTGTGGCTGCCGCCGGACGACATCCGCGCGCATCTCGGTACTGAGCCGGGGAACCGTTTGATCGACTTGCTGGCCAAGGCGCCGTCGGATGTGTTTGCCTTGATCGATGAATATGGCATTGCGTGTGAGCCCGTGCGCAATGGAACCCTGCATTGCGCGCATTCCGCGTCGGGTTTGAAGGACCTGCAAACGCGTCATGCGCAGTTGAGCGAAGCCGGAGCACCGGTTGAGCTGTTGTCGGCGGACCAGGCCGTTGAACGCACCGGCAGCCAGGCCTTTCACGGTGCCTTGTTCGATCCACGGGCAGGAACCATTCAGCCTTTGGCCTATGCGGTGGGTTTGGTGCGCGCGGCGTCACAGGCCGGGGCGCGGATATACACGCAAAGCCCTGTGCAGACCATGACATATGAGGGCGGGCATTGGGTTCTGATGACACCGGGCGGGACGGTTCGGGCAAGATCGGTCATTCAGGCGACGAATGCCTATCATCTTGCGCTGCCGGATACCGCGCCTGCTTATGTGCCGGTCTATTATTTCCAGTATGCCACGGCCCCGCTGACGGGTAATTTGCGCGCCAGTATCCTGCCACGGAAAGAAGGGTGCTGGGATACCGGGCTGATCATGACGTCATTCCGGCTGGATCAGGCGGGGCGGATGATCATTGGCGGCATGGGGGATCTGGGACATGCCGGCCGGGTTGCACATTCCGGTTGGGTCCGGCGCAAGCTGGCCGAGCTCTATCCGCAATTGGCCGACCAGCCGTTGGAACACGGGTGGCACGGGCGGATCGCAATGACATCGGATCATATTCCGAAGATCACGCAGATCGGCCCCAACGCTTTGGCCGCACACGGGTATTCCGGTCGCGGCATAGGCCCGGGCACGGTGTTCGGCCGCATGATGGCCGAAAGCCTTCTGGCCGGTGATCCCTCGCTTCTGCCGGTTCCTGCGGTGCACGAGCATCGCGAAAGCTGGACGCGCGTGCGCCGCGCCTTTTTTGAATCCGGCGCGGCGCTGAC
>NZ_JBXWSM010000094.1:0-12860 GCF_059613405.1 Ruegeria sp. BHSA118 | reverse complement strand
CCAGCAAGTTGCCGCCCGCAATCTCGATCCTTCGGCGGTATTCATCCAGAAAAAACAGTGCCCAACCGACCGAGATCAAGACAAGCATCGGCAGGAAAACCCGAATGACGTAATAGGTCAGATGTCGTTTTCCTTCAAAGACAAGCGCGACCTGATCGCTTTCTTTGCCGGATAGCCCCAGAACCCTGGATGTTTCCAACCGTGCATTGTTCAGAATCCATTCTTCTTCGCCCAACTGATCTCCGAGGCCCGAGAATTCGTTCAACGGATGGTAAGTGACGTATTCAGAGGGAAAGACCGAGACGACCTCGAAATGAAACTCTTGCGTGTCGAACGGGTATTTTCGGAAATCGAAATGAGGCGCCTGGAGTGTAAGAGACGATTTTTCGACATACAGCACCCGACCGTCGTAACGCAGGGACGCAGCGGATTCGTGGATCCACTTGTTGGACTGCTGATTGTGAATGACAAAAGCCGGCAGAACGGAACCGATACTTGCCGCATGATTGGCAAGGTCGGGTGGGTTGAAAACCTGGATATCCCTTCGCTGTTCCTCGGGATCAAACGCCAGCGCAGGATCGGTCCATTCCACCCGCAAGACCACAACCGCGCCATAGTTTTCGGCCTTTTGATCAACACCGGTGATCTGGTCGATGCGAATGCCGATCCCAACGTTCAACGGGTTCTCGGGCGTTCCGGGCAGGGCATCCATACGACCCCCCAACACGTTCTGAGCCGTGGCCGCGACAGAGGAACCGAACACTAGAAAAACACCTAAAACCAAGACGATGATGGCTCGGAGCAAGAACATACGTGAGAACACCCTGACACAATGGAAGGCCCGGGCCGCCCGGCGCGGCCCGGGCTGTAACATTACTCGGACCAGCTGATCTGAGTCAGATCGATTGCGGCGGTGGGCGCGTTCTTCCAAAGGCCCTGAACGCCAACTTTCGCAACACCCAGTTTGGCCAACTGGAACAGGTAGCCATTGACATAGTCGCTTGCGATCAGGCGCTGCGCCTCACCCAGCAAACGGGTGCGTTCTTCGGGGTCGGTGGTGGTGTTCAGCGTATCCATCAGCGCCTGAAAATCCGTGCTTTCATACTGAAAGTAATAATCAGGCCGCGCATAAATGCCGATATCCATAGGCTCGGTATGGCTGACGATGGTCAGGCCGAATTCCTTGCCCTTGAACACCGATTCCAGCCATTGGGCCCATTCCACATTGATGATCTCGGCCGTGATGCCGACCTCGGCCAGCTGCGCCGCTATGATTTCGCCCCCACGACGGGCGTAAGACGGCGGAGGCAAATGCAATGTGGTCTCGAACCCGTTTTCGAATCCCGCCTCTGCCAGCAACTCTCTGGCTTTTTCGGGGTCGTAAGCGGATTGCGCGGTCAGGTCGACGTAAGCCGGATTGTGCGGCGCAAAGTGGGTTCCGATCGGGGTGCCATAGCCAAACATTGCACCGTCGATGATCGCCTGCCGGTCGATGGCATGGGCCAATGCCTGACGAACAAGGATATCATCAAACGGAGGCTGCTTGTTGTTGGTGGACAGAATCGTCTCACCTTCGGTCGACCCCACAAGGACCTGAAAGCGCGGATCGGCCTCGAACTGAGGCAGGTTTTCCGGCGCCGGGAAGTTGTCAAACACGTCGACATCCTCGGCCATCATGGCGGCAAAAGCGGCAGTCGGGTCCGAGATGAACTTGAACGTCGCAGTCTCTAATGCGGGCTGTTCGCCCCAATAGTCGGGATTTCGGTTCAGCGTGATACTGTCACCCTGCACCCAGTTTCCAAAGGTATACGCACCGGTACCAACCGGGTTGGTCTTGATGTTGTCTATGCTTTCCGGCGCGACGATGACCGCATCCCCCCAGGCCAGGTTGAACAGGAAGTTTCCGTTCGGTTCTGCCAGGGTGACTTTCACCGTCAGCGGGTCGACGATCTCGACGGTTTCGATACCGGCAAACAGGGCCTTTTGCGCGTTGGCGCTGTCTTCAGCGGCTGCGCGATCAAGGCTGAATTTGACATCCTCGGCGTCCATGGTGGTGCCATCATGGAAGGTCACCCCGTCATGCAGGTTAAAGGTATAGACCGTCCCGTCTTCGGAAATCTCCCAGCTTTCCGCCAATCCGGGCACGACCGAGCCGTCGCCCATGAAACGTGTCAGGCCTTCGAAGATATTGGTGTAAACCACCGAGTCGATGGCTTGCGCCGCGGCGCTTGTCGGGTCCAGATGCGGAGGTTCAAGCTGCATCGCTATGGTGATGTCCGACTTGGCCAAAGCCTGCGTGGCAAGCAGGCTGGCCCCTACGGCCAGGGACGATGCAAATGTCCGGAACAGGAATTTTGTCATGTGAACTCTCCCTACTGAAACGGGTTGTGCCCTTGTTTTCAGGGCCATTTTACTGACAGTCTTCCTGTAAACCTCAGGTCAATCAAGGGAATGTTCGCGCAACCGGGGTTTCTTCGGCCCCTCCCGATCTGCTATGCCGCACTGCAACATAATTCTGCAGGAGCGATCCATGAGCGCCACCGCCCGCAAGAAAGCCCCGAACGCCGAGGATATTCGCGCCCGAAAAGGCGGCGAACCTCTGGTTTCCTTGACCGCCTATACCACGCCAATGGCGCGCCTGATGGACGCCCATTGCGATTTCGTGCTGGTCGGTGACAGCGTCGGCATGGTGCTGCACGGGCTGGAATCCACGCTGGGGGTCACGATGGAGATGATGATCCTGCATGGTCAGGCCGTATCACGCGGCCTGGAAAGCGCGATGATGGTCATCGACATGCCTTTCGGAAGCTATGAGGAAAGCCCGGCACAAGCCTTTCGTAACGCCGCACGCCTGATGGCGGACACAAATGCAGGCGCGGTCAAGCTGGAAGGCGGGGTGGAAATGGCTGAAACCATCCGCTTTCTGGTGAAACGAGGCATTCCGGTGATGGCTCATATCGGACTGACGCCGCAATCGATCAACACGTTGGGCGGTTACAAGGTGCAGGGCCGTGACGAGCAGGCTGAAGCCGTCATGGCAGACGCCCGCGCCGTGACCGAGGCTGGCGCGTTCTCGGTCGTTCTGGAGAAAGTGCCCCAAGGTCTGGCGAACCAGATCACCGAAGAGATTGCGATCCCGACCATCGGCATCGGTGCATCTGCGGGCTGTGACGGGCAGATTTTGGTCGTGGACGACATGGTGGGCTTTTTCACCGCCTTCAAACCCAAATTCGTCAAACGCTATGCCGAGCTCGGCCCGTTGGCCGAAGCGGCCATTGCGGAATACGCGGCCGAAGTCCGCGCGCGGACCTTCCCGGCGGACGAACATGTCTTTGCCGATCAGGCTCCGGCCAAAGGACAAAAGACATGACCGCACCGATTCTGCGCTCTCTGGCCGAGCTATGTGCCAACACCACCACATGGCGCCGAAACGGTGAGGTGATCGGCGTGGTTCCCACCATGGGTGCGCTGCACCAGGGGCATTTGTCACTGGCGCAGGCTGCGAAACAGGGCTGTGACCGGGTGATCGTGACAATTTTTGTGAACCCCAAGCAGTTCAACAATCCCGAAGACTTGGCCAATTACCCCCGCACCGAACATGAAGACGCCCAAAAGCTGGCCCCGTATGGTGTGGATGCGATCTATGTACCGGACCCGCAGGAAATCTATCCGGAAGGTTTTTCGACGACGGTATCGGTTGCCGGTCTGACCGACGTGATGGAAGGCCCTTTCCGCCCCGGACATTTCGAAGGTGTGGCCACGGTGGTCGCCAAGCTGTTCCTGCAAACACAGGCGGATCGAGCCTATTTCGGGGAAAAAGACTATCAACAGCTGCTGGTTGTCCGCCGGATGGCGCGCGATCTGAATATCCCTATCGAGGTGATCGGCTGCCCGACCGTCCGAGAACCTTCGGGCCTGGCGATGTCGTCGCGCAACCTTCTTCTTTCACCCCAAGGGTTGAAGATCGCAGAGCAAATGAACGGCGTCATGCGGCGGGTGGCTGACGATCTGGCCAATGGAGCAGACTTTGCCAAGCTGGCGCAGGATGCCAGGGAAACCCTGCTGAAGGTCGGGTTCACCGAAGTCGAGTATGTTGACCTGCGCTGTGCCGAGACGCTGGAAAGCCTGTCCAGCGCAAGTAAACCCGCCCGTCTGTTCGTCACGGCCTGGGCCGACGGCGTCCGCCTGATCGACAATATCCCTGTCAATCCCGCTTGATTTCTGCACTGGCCCCTTCGCCATTGTTTGCGCTAAAGTCCGGCAAAACGATACCGGGGGAGAGCGGAAATGACCCATATTCTGGCAATCGATCAAGGCACCACATCCTCGCGCGCCATTCTGTTTGATGCGCAGATGCGGCCTGTGGGCACTGCCCAGCAGGAATTTCCTCAGCACTTTCCGCAGGAAGGCTGGGTTGAACACGACCCCGAGGATATCTGGTCCAGCGTTCTGCACGTGTGCCGTGAGGTGATGGATACCACCGGTGTTTCAGCGGATCAGATTGCCGGTATCGGCATCACCAACCAGCGCGAAACGACGGTTGTCTGGGAAAAGCAGACCGGCAAAGCCATCCACAATGCCATCGTCTGGCAGGACCGCCGCACCGCCGATATCTGCGCGCGCTACAAACAGGCCGGGTGCGAGGATGACGTCACAGCTCAGACCGGTCTGCTGCTGGATCCCTATTTCTCGGGCACCAAGGTCAAATGGCTGCTGGATACCGTTTCCGGTGCACGCGAGCGCGCAGAAGCCGGAGACCTGCTGTTCGGCACGATCGACAGTTTCCTGATCTGGCGGCTGACCGAAGGCCGTGTTCACGCATCCGATGCCACCAACGCCGCCCGTACTCTGTTGTTTGACATCCACAAAGGCGTGTGGAGCGCCGAGATTTGCGACCTGCTGGATGTGCCTCTGAACCTCTTGCCCGAAGTGAAGGATTGCGCTGCGGATTTCGGAACCACCACTTTGCTCGGGGGCGACATTCCCATTCTGGGCGTTGCAGGCGACCAGCAAGCCGCCACCATCGGGCAGGCCTGTTTCCAGCCCGGTATGATGAAATCAACCTATGGCACGGGCTGCTTTGCGCTGTTGAACACCGGCGCGCAGCCGGTTCAGTCGAAAAACCGCCTGCTGACGACGATCGCGTATCAACTGGACGGCCGGCGAACTTATGCGCTGGAGGGTTCGATCTTTATCGCGGGGGCCGCAGTGCAATGGCTGCGCGACGCGTTGCAGATCATCGACGCGGCGCCTCAAAGCGGCGAATTGGCGGCTCAGGCTGATCCGAACCAGCATGTGGTGCTTGTGCCCGCCTTCACCGGCCTCGGGGCGCCTTATTGGAAACCTGACTGTCGCGGAGCGCTGTTCGGGCTGACGCGCAATTCCGGCCGGGCCGAGATCGCCCGCGCCACGCTGGAAAGCATCGCCTTCCAGACCCGTGACCTGTGGCACGCCATGCAGGGCGACTGGGGCGCCGAGGCGGATGTTATCCTGCGCGTCGATGGCGGGATGGCCGCGTCTGACTGGACCATGCAAGGCCTGTCGAACTGTCTCGGCGCGCCTGTGGACCGCCCCGTCATGCAAGAGACGACCGCCCTTGGCGCCGCATGGCTGGCAGGCATGAAAGCCGGAATTTATCCGGATCAGGCCGGGTTTGCGGAAACATGGGCGCTGGATCGCCGGTTCGAGCCAACGCAGGAACAAGCCGATCGCGATGCGGCCTATGAACGTTGGCAGCGCGCGGTACAGGCGGCGATGGCGTTCTAGCTGTGATCTTTCAACAAGCGCTGCTTCTGCCGTGACCAATCGCGCTTGGCCTGGGTTTCGCGCTTGTCGTGGGTTTTCTTACCCTTGGCGATGCCGATCTTGATCTTGGCCAACCCCTTGTGGTTGAAATACAAAACCAGCGGCACCAGCGTCATGCCCTTGCGCTGGGTCGCATTCCACAAATCGGACATCTGTTTGCGGGACACCAGCAGCTTGCGACGGCGGCGTTCTTCGTGCTTGAACACTTTGGCCTGCTCGTACGGCGCGATATAGCTGTTGACCAGCCACAGCTCGCCGTCATCGACGGTGGCATAGCTTTCCGCGATGTTGGAGCCACCCGCGCGCAGGGATTTGACCTCGGATCCTTGCAGAACGATACCGCATTCGATGTCGTCCTCGATCGCATAATCGAAGCGGGCGCGCCGGTTTTCGGCGATCACTTTGTAATTCGGGTCTGTCTTCTGCTTGGCCATGACGGGTTGATTTAGGCGGCTTACGCCGCCCTTGCAAGGCACGGATTTCCAGCCGGGGTCATGATTTGGCAGAAATGATCAGATCCGGGCCAAAAATCGTGTCCGCATGGTTGTGCAGGTAGATCTTAAGCCACGGAGTAAACCGGTCCGGGTGGCGGGCCACTTCGGCCAACAGGTCATGGTAGTCGATCCAGCGGATATCCATGACTTCATCCGGGTTGGGCGCGATTTTCAGCGGGCCACGAACATGGGCCAGAAAGACGTCAACCACTTCGTTTTCCACCATGCCGTTCCCAACATCGGCGTGGTATTCCAGACGGTGCCGATATTCAGGGTAAAGACCTGTGATCCCCAGTTCTTCGTTCAAACGGCGCACGGCACAGGTGGACGAGCTTTCGTCCCAATCGGGATGCGTACAGCAGGTATTCGCCCAAAGGCCGGGCGTGTGGTACTTACCCAGCGCCCGGCGCTGCAACAGGATCTCGGTCCCCCGAACGACAAAAACCGACACGGCCTTGTGCTTGAGCCCCTTTTCGTGAACTTCAAGCTTGTCTACAGGGGTCAACTCACCATCGACCCAAGCTGGGATCATGATACCCATCTGTCCTCTCCTGCTGCCAATCCGCCTGACGAGCCCTGTTGTTGATTATAGCTGTTGCCGGACCGGCTTGGCTTTGCGGCGTTGCTTGGAAATCCGCCGTCTGACTTCAAAGTGTCGTTGTTCCACACTGTTATCAATCGCACCAAAGGCCGCAGGGGCTGCGGCCTTTGGTCCTTGTGCGTGGGTGCACAATGTTAGCGTTTATTCGCCTGATACACTGACGATATAGGCGTAGACGTCTTCACCGCCGCTTTTCAGCTTGAAAGTCATTTTCGATTTGGCGGAAGTGTCATCCAGATAGGATTTCAAAAATGTCTTGGGATCCTGTGCGTATTCCGCAAAGGACGCCTCGTCCCAGACCAGACCCTTCTCACCGGCAGCAACGATGCTGTCTCCGTATTTGAAACCCTCAACGGTTCCGGCGGTGCGGCCCGCGATTCCATAGAGGTTGGGGCCGGTCTTGCCGCCCTTGACGATCACTTCGCCTGCCGGGTCGGCGATCATGTGGCAGGACTTGCATTTGTTGAAGGTTTTCTTGCCCGCCTCAGCGTCGCCTTCAGCATAAGCTGGAAGGGCCAGAAGGCCGACGATTGCGGTAGCGAGGATGCGATTCATAGCTTTTGCTCCGATAGAAATTGGCTGCGCCGAATGGACCGTCGGCGCAAAAAAGAGTCAACGCGCAGATTGCCGCGCGCGCTTACTGTGCCACTGCGACAAATAGGATGTCCTTAACTTTTGTCATGTACCTCGGACCAGCAGGGCAACAGATCGCCCGCGGCCGGAGTCGCCAGATACACGGCGCGCGCGATGGCTCGCGCCAGGCACAGCGAGGCCGCATGCCCGATGACACCTGGCTCGGTGTCGGTGGCGACACCCCGCGCGCCCGTGCTGACCCCGAATACCAGATCACCATCCCCCGGCGTGTGGGCGGGTACAATGGCGCGGGCAATACCGTCATGGGCGGCTACGGCCAGTCTCTGACATTGCGGTTTGGTCAGGGCCGCATCCGTCGCAACGATGGCAATCGTGGTATTGGCCTTATCCGGGTTCGCCGACTGCATCACGTGCGCTTTGCGACTGACCGTTGGTTGGCCCAGTCCGGCATTGGGATCAGGCCCCAACCCACCGAATTCGCCGTCCACTTCAAAAGGGGCGGCCCAGAAATGCCTGTCACCCGGCGTGGTGACACTGCCCAGCGGATTGACCGCAACCAATGCGCCGACGGTAACACCGCTGTCCAGAACAACCGAGGCTGAACCCAACCCGCCTTTGTGCATCGCGGTCAAAGCCCCGGTTCCTGCACCCGCGGTTCCGAGTTCGAACCGGTCCGACGCGGATTCGAACGCCGCAAGGCCCAACGCGCAATAGGGATTCTTGGGCCACGCCTTGTCGCCGCCATTCAACAGGTCGAACAGGATCGCCCCGGGCACGATCGGCACCACGGCTGAACCCACCTGAAACCCGCGGCCCAGGGCATGCAGTGCGTCCATGACGCCCGAACAGGCATCCAGCCCGAAGGCCGACCCGCCCGAAAGCACGATCGCATCCACCTGGTCAACGGTCTTGTCGGCGGCCAGCAAATCTGTCTCGCGCGTGCCGGGCGCGCCACCCATCACGTGCACCGAGGCTCGGAGTGGTTGCGCGCCGGTCAGGACCGTGACACCTGATTTCAAAGTTGCGTTCTGTGCATTGCCGACCTTCAGGCCGGGGACATCCGTGATCAGGTTTGTGGGTCCGGGGATCATGCAAACCTCGGTGGTCGAGCGGGAAAGCGCGCTGGCGCGCGCTGCCTCCGGCGGGGATATTTTTGGCCAGATGAAGAGCGGGTCAGATGCATCGGCCTCCGTCCACCTCGAGCGCGGCGCCGGTGATCATGCTGGCCTCGTCCGAACACAGGAAACAGGCGGCATTGGCCATGTCTTCAGGGGTTGAAAAGCGGCCCAACGGGATGGTCGACAGGAATTTGGCACGGATCTCGGGTGTGTCTTCGCCCATGAAGGATTTCAACAGCGGCGTTTCCCCGGCAACCGGGCAGATCGCGTTCACCCGCACGCCAGACGGGGCGAGCTCGACCGCCATCGTTTTGGTTGCGGTGATCATCCAACCCTTGGAGGCGTTGTACCAGTTCAGGTTCGGGCGCGGCGACAGGCCTGCGGTTGAAGCAACGTTCAGTACTGAACCCGCCCCACGTGCCTTCATGGGTGGAATCAATGCGCGGGCGGTCAGATAGACGGATTTCATGTTCACGTTGAAAACACGGTCAAAATCCGCTTCGTTAACCTCCTCCAGCGGCGTTGGCAGGTGGGTCACACCGGCATTGTTCACAAGGATGTCCAGATGGCCGAAGGTTGAGAAAGCCGCATCCGCCATCTTCTGAACCGAGGCGCCCTTGCCTACATCGACCTGCTGAGCAATCGCCTCGGACCCAAGCTGGGTTGCGAGTTCATGCGCAGCATCGCCATTGATGTCAGCGATCATGACACGCGCACCTTCGGCCAGGAACTTCCTTACGATCCCCGCACCAAACCCGGATGCACCGCCAGTGACGATTGCGGTTTTTCCCTCCAGCCTCATGGCGTTACTCTCCTGCACCTTTTGAAGGCCAGACTATCAACGCCCGGACGAGATGCCAGTTCAATCTTCGGACACCTTGCCGCGCAGCGCCTTGACGTCGCCCCGTGCCTTTTTCGCCGCAAGCCTGCGTTCGACCGAACCATAAGTGGGTTTCGTCGCGATGCGCCGCTTGGGTTTGACCAGCGCCTTGCCGATCAGCTCGGCCAGCCTTGTTCGCGCAATTTCCCTGTTGCGGGCTTGGGAACGTGTTTCTTCGCATTGAATGATGATCGCGCCATCCTTGGTCCAGCGGCGCCCGGCCAACCGTTTCAGCCGCGCCTTGACCGGATCGGGCAGCGAGGGTGAGCGCGCGGCCTCGAAGCGCAGCTCGACCGCGGTAGAGACCTTGTTCACGTTCTGCCCGCCGGGACCGGACGAGCGGACAAAGCTCTCGGTCATTTCCCAGTCTTGCAGAGTGATATCGTCAGAGATGCGCAACATGGGTGAGACCATAGCTGGAGCGGGTAAAAACAGAAAGGGCCGCCCCGGTGGGACGGCCCTTCGAAAGTTCAGGAGGTCGGGTCGGTTAGATCAATCGACCAGCCGGAGCGCACGCTCGGCCAAGGGCTGCCCTAGCAGGCGGTCCCCCCGGTTGTTCCGACACCTCTCTCCAATCTCTTTCTCGACACTGGATCACCTCCTTTTCTATCTGTTGCGGTTGAAAAGAAGCGTGACACAAGATGCGCCAATCTCAAAGCACTTTTTTTACGCAGGCTGTGCAGCGGTCAGTCGCGCAACGATCACCTTGAACGGGATCAGTGCGATCAGGGCCAGCGACAGTTTCACCAACCAGTCGGCAAAGGCCAGCGTCACCCACAGCGGTACCTCGGGACCCGACAGCATGAAGGGCACGGGCTCCCACGCCCAGTTGATGGCCGCATCCGCATCGGCGCCAAAGAAGGTGACCGAGGCCGAGAAGGCGATGGTGAAGAAGATCGCGGTATCCAGCGCTGAACCTACCAGGGTCGATACCAGCGGAGCCCGCCACCATTGACCGCCACGCATGGCGTTGAACACGGTGACATCGGTCATCTGCGCGATCAGGAACGCGGTGCCCGAGGCCACGGCGATGCGCAGCGGCACGGCGGCATAGGTAAACCCGTCGCCCTGAAGCATGATCTGGCTGCCGACCAGCGAGCAGATCACCCCGGTGACGAAGCCCACGAACACGACCTTGCGGGCCGGGCCCACACCGTAGACGCGGTTCATGATATCAGTGACCAGAAAGGCCAGCGGATAGGTGAAGGCACCCCAGGTCAAAAGGCCATCAAAGATCAGGAACTGGACCAGGATGTTCGAGGCCACGACGATGGCGGCCATGGCAAGAATGCCGGGAATAAAGTTGCGTTGCATATTTTGATGCCCGTTTTGACAAGGTAGCGGCGACTTGGCCAAGGGACCGTCCCAAGGCAGGCTGTGCGTTTAGACCTTCATCTGCCGCGTGTCAATCGGGCAGCAGATACTCGACCAACTCGGTCCGTTGCAGTGCCAGAAAGTTGTCATCCGGGATCATCGTGGCCCGCAAACGCCCCTGATCATCCCGCCAGATCGACAAGCCTTCGAGGTTGTCATGCGCGCCGGTTCCGGATTCGAACAGGGTTTCCTCGGCGTTTGGCACGTCGCCTGTCAGATCCCATCGCCGCAGGCGCGAGCGAAATCCGATTGCCGTGAGGTTTCGCTCCAACACGTAGAACCGCCCATCAGGACCGAAATCAGCGGCAACCGGTTTGAACCAACCACGCTGGGGCAGAACAAATGGGGTCGACCAGGTTTGGCCATTCCAGCGATAGACGGGAATATCTCCGTCCGAGGTGCGGTTCGTTTCCGGCAGCGTATACAGCCGCCCGCGCCTGTCGATGGCCAGGCCTTCAAAGGACCCATTGTCGGCGAGATGCTGAAATGCCTGCGGGCGTGGCAATACACGCGCCTTCGTGCCCGGTGCGGGGTAGTGGGCGACGCGGTGCACCCCTTCGAATGAGATATAGAACCCACCGCCAGGAGCCACCGCAATCCCTTCGGAATCGCCAACGCCGCCGGACATGAGATGCCCGTTGCTGGACAGAACCGGCCATTGCCCCAGAATGCGAATGCCGGTGATCTCGCCATCAAGGCGCTCAATGCGCGCGGTCACCAACCGTGCCCGGTCGCTCAGCGCCATTATCTGCTGCCCGTTGTCGGAAATGTGCAGCGCCGAGAATCCGCCGAACCAATCCGCCTTGTGACGCCATGCAAAACTGCTTTGATGTGTGGCGGTTTTGACATCCACTCCAGGGGCCGCCGTGGCCAGAAACAGTGCCGCACCTACTTGGATTGCAAGACTGAGGCGCATTGTTTCGGCAAATCGGCCAGCACATATTCCCGGCGTTTCTTGGGCGGCGGCGCGTTCGGGTCGGGCGGCGGTGGGTTCAGGATGTTGCGCACCCATTGCTGGGCTTCGGCACAGCCATCGCCTTTGGGGGGAGCGTCCTGGTTGACACAACCCTTTGATCCTCTCGGACATTTCAGGCGCACATGGAAGTGATAGTGATGCCCCCACCAGGGCCTGATCTTGCGCAGGTAGGCCCGGTTGCCTTTTTCGTCGTTGCACATCTGAACCTTCGCCCCGGGGAACACGAAGATACGTGCCACGCGCTTGTCCTTGGCGGCTTCGCGCAGCACCGCGTGGTGCTGTTTGGTCCAGTTGCTGTTGACATAGGCACCGTTCGAGCGGCGCAGCGATATGGACGAGATATTCTCGCGCGCCTTGCGCGATAGGCGCATGTTTTCACCCGGAAGCATCCAGATATCGATATCCAGCCCCAGCTGGTGCGAGCGGTGGCCCGAAGTCATCGGCCCACCCCGCGGCTGGCTGATATCCCCGATATAGAGACCATTCCACCCAGGCTGCTTGGCCGCAAACCGGCTAAGGTCCTGCACGTAATCGATTGCTTCGGGATGCCCCCAGTTGCGATTGCGCGACAGTCGCATGGCCTGCCAAGTGGGTCCTGTCTCGGGCAATTGCACGGACCCGGCTGCACATCCGCGCGAATAACTGCCGAAAGCAGCCGATTTTTGTTGCGAGCTTATCTTCTGTGCCCCGAACAACTGCTTTGCCAAGGGCTGCGCCGATGCCGTATGCGCCAGCGCGGTTATCACCAATAGTGCCAAAAAACGTAGTAAAATCATCTGCTCTGATCCCCTTCAGGTCTGACCCAGCGCATCAGGAATAGACCCAGAATAAACAACAGAATGATTGGTGACACCCCCAGACGCGCACTGCCGGTTGCGGTTGTTGCAATCCCGATCAACAACGGGGCCGCAAAAGCGGTCGCGCGCCCCGACAGACCGTAAAGACCAAAGCTTTCGACCGGGGTTTCAGGGTCGGTGTGGCGCACCATCATCGAACGGCTGGCCGATTGCAGAATGCC
>NZ_JBXWSM010000093.1:0-13233 GCF_059613405.1 Ruegeria sp. BHSA118 | reverse complement strand
GGGGTTGTCGTTAACCGCTGCATCCAAATATGACGATACCGCCCATCGCTTCATAGGCCAGTTTGCAGCACCATGACTCGTGATCGGGGTTCGGATCCGGCTTTTTGTCACTCAGGTCCGGAACGACGATATGAACCAGATCCTTGGTGTCATAGACAAACCTGACCTCTGGGTTACCGCTGTCCGCAAGGATTTCTTGAATTTTGCGTTCCGCCGCATCCTGATCATCTTGCGACCCCAGCGCACGGCCGCGCGCGGCATTCAGAACTTCGCACCCCAGGTCTTTCAACGAATAATTCGGGTTGATTGCCAAACGAGCCATGTAAAATCTCCTTCTCAAACAACAATGCCCACTTGTATACCCCGTTATATGCTTATCCGGAAATGAAAATGACCGACACGTTGATTGAACGCGCTGAAACTGCTCGGCTAATTTCCAAACCCTCGTTTGCCGAATTCCCCAAAGCTGCGCCGATCCACGCGGCTTTTCGTTTGATCGAGCTGCGCGACGGAACTCTGCCCCCCAAGGGCGGGATGGGCCATCGCGTGTCTTTCGGCACCGGCTGCACACCGGAAGAGGCGGCGCGGCTGGCCGGGTTCGAGGCGATTGAGCGCTATGCCTTGCAATACAGTGCCGAAGCACCACAAACCCGCGAAAGCCTGATCGCGTCGGATGGCGCATCCCATGTGATGCCAAACGAAGCGCTTGCGCTGGGTGTTCCGGGCAGTGACGGAAAGGTCACTTCGATAGGTGCCGCGGCGGGCCCGACACATGAAGCCGCCGCGCTGTGGGCGGCGCTGGAGTGTTTGGAACATGCTCTTGGATCGCAGGGGTTTGACCACCTGGCGCCGGACACGGTGCTGCCCCATGACTTGACGCGGTGGCTGCACGTCCAGCTGCGGCAACTGAGCCTTCACATCCTCGAAGTTCCGGGCATCGGCCTTCTGCTGCGCGCGGTTTGCGCAGATGCGGATGGCGGCAGGCCGACCTATGGATCGGCGCTTTCCGCAAATCTGGCGCAGGGCGTCTGGCACGCAGCGTCCGAGGCGGTGGTGTCCTGGCGCAACATGGTGATGCTTGATCACAACGGTGTAACGGATCACGGCATGGATGCCGAACAGGCCCGTCTGTTCCGGCTTTATCGTGGCGCGCAGAATGACCGGCCTGTTGCTCCGACGCGGTTGTACGACGTGCAGGCGTGGGACAGCCCGAACCCGTCGCTGACGACCGTATTGACAGCGGCAAGCCGCGCCCTCGGTCGTCCGGTTGCGGTTTTTGACATGACGGCACCTGAAATTCCCCTGCCGGTGGTCAAAGCCGTAGCAGTTTGAGCACCTGTCAGGATCCGTTGCTGCGAAAGCGTGTCGTGTTGTCGTTGGTCTTTGCCTTGCAACGGTCCGCGAATTCCAGAAGCTGCCTGCAACGTTCGGTCTCGGGCAAGCTGCGGACAACCTGCCCCGGATCAACATGCGGAATTTCAACAAATTCGACACGGGTGATCACGCGTGGCTTGGCGGCAACTGTGATCATCGGGCCGACCTCGATCAGGCTGGCCAGAGCATAGCCCGAGACAGGGCGCGCCGATGGGCCTGTTCCAAGCGTGATATCATCCAGAAACCGGGGATCGTCGTCGGCAGGCCCGAATTCAAGGCGCATGTGCATTCCCGGCGCACCGCGCCTGAATCGGACCCAACCCCGAGGCACCTTGCCCGCATCCACAAACAATTCCGATGTATGGAATGCCTGAATATACAGCCCAAGCGGATCAGAGAATGCCATCGCCCGGCCCGCAGGTGACTTACCAAATTTCCCCATGGCCAGTTCAAGCGTATCGCTCACCAGGCGGCCCCCTGCATGCCCGCAGTACAGGTCCTGCCGGTTCGCGAAATCAAGAACTTCTTCAAGCCGGGCGCGCCGCCTGCTCTCGCCGTCCTTTACGAGATACGGGAAGGAAGAAAAATGCATGGTCTGGATCAGATCGGTCAAGCGGTTCGTACCCTTGGCAAGAAACAGGGCATGCTGGATATTCAACGGATGTTCCGGCGGATGCGCGTGATCCCTACCCACCAGCCTTTTGTGAAAGCGGGCCGCGCGCTCGGAAACATCCATCGACGTCCATACCGACCGCGAGACTTCAAACAGGTCCTTGCAGGAGTAGAAGCGCCCGGTCACCGATGCGACCACCGACAGGAAGTGATCGAGATCGAAGACCGCCATGAACTGCCACCATTCCACAAACTCGGTTGTGGCAACAAAACGCTTCGGGCGCAGTCTTCCACCGGCATCGGGCCACATTACCAACGTGTATTCAAGATATTCATTGTGCAGCTCAACCCTGCCGGGCCAGCCTTGATCAGACACGCGTGCCGCCAGCTCATCGCCCAGACAGTCCCGCGGTTCCCGGGGATCGGCGCGCCATCTGAACCCATTCGACGGCTGGCCCGCCTTGATGTCACGCGGATCCATGACCAGAAACGGGCTGACACCTTGCACGTCGAAAATGTTCTGAATGCTTGAATTCCACGCTGACCCGGTGGCTTCGTTCACGCCCTGATCGGCAAGTCCCGGCGATTGGAATACAGACATCAAAGAACACCGTTGGTCTTCAGAGACACTAGAATGGAAAGTCAGCGGTCGATGCCCGCGGGGTTTCAAATCCGACGGAGCGGTCGCTGCCGGTGACGAACAAGGAAGCATCATGAAAACCGACCTGTCACGGGGCCTGATACCTTCATCCTGCCCACCCCGCCTGTTCGGGCAAATGACGGGTCCACCACAATTCGGGCGTACTGTTCACAATGTGGATTTCACTCCCGCAAGAGCGACCGCCAAGGATGTTGAGGCGATCTCCATCAAATGTTTCAAGCGACATTTTCGCGGCACCCCGGAAATTCGCCATCTGTTCGGCCAGAATGCCCACTGCAACGCGTTCACCCATTCGGATACTGTCGAAATAGTCGCTGTAGAAATGTACCCCTGCAAAATTGCGCCCGATCGCGATATTCGCAGCCAACTTGTTCAGCTCGCCGTTCAGCGTCAGCTTTGCTGCGCTGTCCTCAGGCCGCACGGACTCAACCGGTATCTTGCCACCCAGGCCCGGAACAAAGACGCGCGGCATACCTGCCTCTGCCAAAGATACCCGGGACCCGTTCAGCGCGTGTGTCCTGAAGAACGCCTTGAGCAGCGTCGCGCACGCCCCGGCAACTGCCCCGTGCGCCGCCCCGTAGGACGGCTGCATTGGCGAGCCCTCGGGATAAGCAACAGGCAACAGCAGGTTGTGATCGATTTGCGGCAGCCCCTTATGAGAAACCGCGTTGTGCGCGAACCGCTTGGTGGCCGGCGCGGCGGCAATGGCTTCCACAAGACTGAAATCTTCGTAGGCGGCGCTTTCCAATTTCTCAAGATGGGCTGCGGCAAACGGTTCCGCTGCCCCAAGCACCGCACCATGACCATTCGCCACCAGAGTTGCGACGCTGCCCAGCTTTTCAGGGCGGGCTCGGTTGTGTACCTGAAAGGTCTGGCGTCGCACGGCCCGCATTGCCCTGGTCGCAGTTTCTGCCAGCATCGACAGCGCGTGCGATCCGCCCCAATGGCCCCCGCCATCCTCCGCGCGGGAATTCCAGACTTCGGGCAGACCGTCATCTGCTTGAATACCACGACCCAGCATCAACAGGCAGGCATTGAAGAAAGCCTGATAAACCGTGTCGAAATGCACATAGGATGCAAGGTCGCGAGGTGTTTCGATAAACTTCGGGCCACAGGTCTCAAAGGCTTGTTCGCCGGTTGCGTCCGCCCCGTTCTGAACGTCCAGCCACTCGGCCCAGTCCCGCAAATAGTCCACGCCAATGGCCTGAGGTACAACCCTTTGGTCAAGCCGAAATGAACCAAACGGCATTGTCGTTGGTGCAGTTGTTTTTTCCAACCACCGCCCTTGCACATGCGCCGCGTCTGACGTCAGCGGGTCGTACCCCTGCAAAAGGAACTGCGACACGTAAGGCCCTTCCGAACAGCCTTGGCTCGAGCCGCGGAACAAAGTTTGCGAAGACAGACCTTCGCCATCTCGAACCCGGCGCGCCGCCGGTACTTTTCCGATCTCGGCACCGCAGGCCTCCTTTGGGCAACCGTCTTTGCGGAACCACTCCAACCGACCAAGGGCGCCAAGCACCTTGTCGGTTCCCTCGGCACCATCCCGAATGGTTTCGAAGGGCACATCCCGCAGACAGGCCATCGCATAGAGTTCAGCCATCTCTGCCGCCAGTTCATCTGACCCAAGCCTGGGCGCCGGAGCGATACCCAAACCGCCGGCGTCCAAACCATTGAACCCCAACCGATGACCCAAGATAGGCCCTTCCCACGCACGCCATCTAAATTCACCACCCTCTGATGGCGCGGTGCGGAAGGGCCCGGAATAGGCTGGCGTGTCAAACAGCGTCAGCCTGTTTCCATGATTGTCGGTGCAGGTTGGGTCAGCCACTTCTTCCAGAAATTCGGAATAAACCTGCGCGTCGACAATTCCATTTTCTTCGTGCCGCAAGCCCTTCGAAAAGCTCGTGGGCCAAGTCCCGGCAAACAGGTCTGCTTCGCCGTTATGTTCTGCGGCCGCCCTGTCTCGGGCACCAATCGGCGCGTTCGAAAGACACTGATCCCGGTTCAATCCGCGATTGGGCTTTTCCAGGTCCTGCCAGGGTTCAGACGGAATGATATGTTGTGGCATGTTGCTCTCCCGATCGACGGAGACAACGATTCGCACGGCGCCGTTACCGGATCGTGACCGGTCATTCCGACAGGCTTTTTGCCCTGCTCTGCAACACTTTTAGAATGTCCAGGATAGATAAGGCTTCGATCGCGCTGGACACCAGGCCCCGCCGCTGCATTCCGATCTTTCGAGAAATTGCGGAATCCAATGCAAAACAGGATATCAGGGGCCCAGCCAAGTTCGGGCCGCATTCCATCGGACAGAAAGACAAAGAAACTTGGATGGCGGAGACGAAGTCAGTATAACTAAGCCTGCAAGATACTGTTAAATATATGTTAAATTCAGGTAAAAAGAAAAAACCGCCATACCTACCACACTAAGTTCGATTTCAAGCGAGGCATCGTGCACAGTGTCATATGACAGGATGTCGGTAAAACACTAAAGCGGACACTCAAGCAGAGTTCAGCAAACGACCGCTCGAAGCCCCAAAGACGACTTAGGTTACGAGCGCGACAATTGTTTTTTGGCGGGAAGCGGAAGTTCGCTGCGGCCGCGGGGTCACCACTCAAGCGTTACAGAAGCGGACATTCGGTCGCAAATCTGGGTCTTTCTCTTCGACCGACTGCGTGATGGTTTTACTCATCTGCTTTTCCCTTCGCAGCATGAGCATGATCTTAGTGGTTTGGGGCGAAGAGGGGTGGGATGGCTTTCCAGCACGTCAAAACCAACGATGCACCGGGCTTCAGCGCTCTGCGGATTTTGCTGAGGGCCGCTGTCTTGTCCGAAAAGAACTGCTGGCCGTGCTGGCAGAAAGCCAGATCGAACTCGCCGTCGTCGAGGGGCATGGATTGCGCCGACGCTTCGATCCACTCATAGCAGTGCATGTTACCCGGCGTGCGGGCGCTGGCAGTGAGATCGCGTCGCGCGTCGCGGCAATACAGTTTGCGGGCCTCGATCGCGTCTTTCCAATTGTTGATGTCCGTCAGGATAACACGGGTTCGCACGATGTCCTGTAGGCCAGATCCAGCATCTTCGAGAGCGGCCTTGATGATCTCGAAACACTGCTTGGTCTGGGCATAGACGTCACCGATGCCTACCGTCTTGCCGTTCACCGCTGGCGCGGTGCCCCGACAGCGGTGAACGATCAAACCCGAACCGCCCGGCTGAAGCCGACGATTTCCTCCATAGGGTTTCCATTAGAGAAGAGTTGCCGCCCCTTCATAGCTAACTCTCCTGCATTTTGTGATCTCAGTCTGGACTGGTTTGTTGAGTAAATCTCTCCCAGAATCGAGTTCGTGAAACGTCGTTTCTGACCAGTTGGTAATTCAACCTATGGAGTCCGCGAGGCTGCGAAGTCGTCTCGCGGCCTGACCCGGGAATCCATCTACCTCGCTCTCATCAAACACCGCATAGGCCGCGTAAGCGAACCTTGGTGCTGCCTCGATCAGTGTGAGCCACCCGTCCTGAAGCTCCGTTTCGATCACGCGCCTGGGGAAGTAGCCAGCTGCAGGAACAGATTTCAGATATTGCAGACCCAAGGTTCCGATGCCCAGCTGAAGGCGCGGTGCGTCAAGCTCTGGAAAGTTCAGCAAATGGTCGGCCCGGAACTCCGGACCCCAATCTATCAGGATGTAAGCGCTGCCCAGAGCGGCGGGTTCGGCGTCAGGGCCGCTGCTGACAAGTACAAACTCATCCTCAAAAAGTTGAAGTGCGGACAGGCCCGAGGCGTTCCGCGGACGGTACATGACGGCGAGGTCGAGGCTGCCCTCCTCGATCTCCCGGGCCATCGTTTCGGATGAGGCCGCCGAGGCTCTGACGGCGACGTTCGGCAACGCTGCCATCAACTCAGGCAAGGCGTTTATGAGATACCCGTCCCAAAGGCTCGGCGCCGCGCCGATTTCCAGCGCTGCGGCCATGGACGCAGGAAGACCAGCGTCCAGCTTTGCCTGTGTCCAGGTGCGCACCAGAACCTGAGCGTGTTTGAGGAAATGTCGCCCGGCAATGGTCAGGGTTGCACCCGACTTACCACGTTGGAACACCGGCTGACCAAGCTGTTGCTCGAGAGTTCTGATTCTCATGCTCACTGTCGATTGTGTGACGTGAACCTTGTTGGCTGCGTCGAGAAAGGTTCCAGTTTCCACCACGGCGAGGAAAGTTCGGGCAAGTTCAATATCCATCGGCCACCTATTCGAATATCCGATATTATCGGCGAGAAAAATTCGTTATTCAATGAGATACGTGTGTGCCATATTCTCTAAGTAGCGCGAAAGTGCCCCGCCAGATCGGAACACCAATCAACAATTCTCGTTTGTAGTGGAGATCTCGATCTGAGGAACCGTTGCAATCTGAAACCCGTAGAAACGCCACCGACACCAGAGCGCTGCACCAACCCCACAATGGGCAAGAAGCCCATTTTCTCATGGAGATAACAAAATGAGTCGAGTTTCTGTTGTTGCTCTTCTCTCTTCGCTGTTTGCTGTTCCGGCATTCGCCATGCCCGCTGATCTTGACATGGACGGGGATGGCCTGGCGTCGCTGGCAGAGCTTCAGACCAAGTATCCTGAAGTCTCGGATGATCTCTTCCTGGAGATCGACGCAAATGCCGATGGTTTCATCAATGACGACGAATTGGTTGCCGCCGTTGATGCAGAGCTTCTCCCTGGTCCCGCAGGGGATCAGTAAGCAAAGGTTGTCACGGTTATGAGGAAGCCAATCCTGACTCACAAATGGCTGCTTGCCGCGATGGGTATCTGGTTGGTTTTGTCCCCCTTTGTCCTGTTTCGTGAGGAAACTCTTTTGCAGGGCATGGCTGAACTCGAAGCTCTCGCCTTCATGGCAATTGGCATTGGTGTTCTGGTCATGTCCGGCGCTGACGATCGGAGTCACCTTCTCGCACGGGTGACTCCGGTATCGGCACTGGGGATTTCGCTGATCATCGCACCAGCAGCGCTGAACTTCACCGGCCACATTGTGGCAACGGCCAATGCATGGCTAACGGGATCGGCGCTGATCGCGCTCGCCGTATGGGAGGTTATGGCAAGCCGCGGATTGCGTGCAATCTCGTAAACCGGCGCGGGGTGGGAAACTGCCCCGCGCCCCCACATTCAGGCCACCTAAATGATCTCGTCCTCATCGAACATCGGATCACCGTCGAGCTGATTGGCGATCATGTCGATCCGCATTTCAACATCTGCGCTCGTCGTTTTGGCGATATGAAACAACGCGTCGCCCTCGTGCACAAATGGCAAATTGGTGCGGCCCACAATGATGCCGTCCGTTTCTCCAAGAACGTCCATTCTTACTTCGCCAAACGGGTCCGAGATCCGGCCAAGCAAGTCGCCGACCTCTACATATTCGCCCGCTGCCTTGAACGTTCTAAGCAAACCGCCGACCGGAGCGCGCACCCAGGAACTCGTCCGTGCGTGAACCGGCGCCTCACGCACAGCGGCGATCCCGCGCTTGGCGACCATGCCCATCGCGTTCATAACCCGAAGAATACCTGCGAGACCCGCCCGGGCCGAAAGCTCGTCGAAACGCAGCCCTTCTCCCCCTTCGAACAGCAGCACATCGACACCTCGCTCTTGTGCCGCTTTTCGCAGGGACCCGTCGCGCAGCTTGGAAATCATGACGACCGGTGCACCAAACGCATCGGCGTATCTGATCGTCGCATCCGAGGCCGGAGAAACTCGAATTTGAGGCAGGTTGGTGCGGTGGATCGCGGCAGAATGAAGATCGATACCGAGGTCGGAACGCTCAACAATTTCGGTCATGAAGATATGTGCGAGACGGCCCGCCAATGATCCGCCCTCGCTGCCGGGAAACGACCGGTTCAGGTCGCGCCTGTCCGGAAGGTATCTCGATTGGGTCATGAAGCCGAACGCGTTCACGATTGGCACGACCAGCAACGTGCCCGCGATCTTGTCGAGTTGAGGTGCCCGTAGCAATCGCCGTGCGATTTCAACGCCAATCACCTCATCGCCATGAATTGCCGCGCTGACAAACAGGACTGGCCCTGGGCGGCGGCCGTGAACCACATGCACTGACATGCTGACCGGCGTATGATCGGACATCACGCTCACCGGCAGGTCCAGCGTAGCCCGCGCGCCTGCCGGGACGGTGAAACCGCCGATTTCAAATGGCTCGCGCATAGCCGTTATCCGCGCCCTCTGGTCTTGGTGTTTCCCTTGGCGGCGTTCTTTTCAAGAAACTCGATGATCTTGCCTGCAACATCAATACCAGTTGCCTTTTCCACACCTTCAAGTCCGGGTGAGGAGTTCACCTCCATGACAACCGCCCCATGATTGGCGCGCAGCATGTCTACGCCGCAGACATTCAGCCCCATCGTCTTGGCTGCACGCACAGCGGTAGAGCGTTCCTCGGGTGAAATCTTGATGGGCTGGGCGCTTCCGCCCCGGTGCAGGTTGGACCGAAATTCTCCTTCGGCTCCCTTCCGCTGCATCGCCGCGATAACGCGGCCACCAACTACAAGCGCACGAATATCTGTGCCGCCCGCTTCCTTGATGAACTCCTGTACCATGATGTTAACTTTCGCGCCGCGAAATGCCTCGACCACGGATTTTGCTGACCGGTTTGAATCGGCAAGAACCACCCCGATGCCCTGCGTACCCTCCAGCAACTTGACCACCAGTGGAGCGTCCCCCGCGAGTTTGAGAACTTCGTCGGTTTGCTTCGGATCATGCGCGAACGTGGTGACGGGCAGGCCAATACCGTCCCGCGCCATGAGCTGCATGGAACGCAACTTGTCGCGCGATCTGCCAATCGCCACTGACTCGTTGAGGGGGAAAACTCCCATGATCTCGAATTGCCGGAGCACGGCCAACCCATAGAACGTGACCGATGCTCCGATCCGGGGGATCACCGCGTCATAACGCCCAAGCTTTTTGCCATCGTAGTAGACCTCGGGTCGGCGTGAAGCGATGTTCATGTAACAGCGCAACGTGTTCACGATATCAAGCTCGTGGCCGCGCTGCTCGGCGGCTTCTTTCAGACGACGATGGGAGTAAAGTTCTGGATTGCGGGCCAGCATGACAAATTTCATTGGCGTTGTCCTTCCGGGTCGTTGCGTGTGGCTTTTCTTTTGATCCCAGTTGGAGCTTTTCCGGAACCCAGCAGATAGGAGTGACCCGGATCGACAAGAATTCCCCGCCTGCGAATGGCGGTGCGGCCGAGGATCAGATCAAATTCCATCTTCGCACGGTTGGCCAGCGAGACGTCGATCTGCCAGCGATGCCGCCCAAGCAAAAGCTGCGTTCTCACGATCAGTCGACGTTCGGGGACACCACCAGTGTTCTTGATCTCGCGTTCATCGACAACCCTGGTTCGAACCCGGTTTGGTGAACGGCGGTTTTGGACTGGTATCATGAACTCGACCCATCGTTCGCCGTCAATCTCAAACACGGTCTGGTCCACTGCATGGAGCGCTGCGGTTCTTGCGCCGGTGTCTATCTTGGCCGGGATATTCTCCATTCCGAAGTCGGGCAGGCTGATGCGTTCACGCCAACCTATGATTTCTGGGTGTACAGCACGCTTCACCATAGCATCTACTCTATGCAGTCATCGTTGGCACGTCTGTAGTTCACAAACGCATTGGCGCCCATCACGACATAGAACGTATCCATGTCGATTAACACGTACCCAAGTTCAAAAAGTGCAACCGACAGTGCACGGATATCTGTTTCGTACAATCGCCTGCGCCCTGCAATCCGGCGCACGAGCTTGTCCGGAATTCGGTAACGCCCATTCGGCTTGCCGCCAAAGTCCTGATCGTAAAGCTGGGCGAGGCGTACGGCGGTCATTGGTATCCAGTCATTTTCAAGCATGATTTTTTCTATATTGGCAATTAAAATTTGTCTATAGGTAAAAAAATTCTGCTAAAAGTCCAGCATTCGCCAGAATCCACACCAAAGGATCGAATATGAGCGACACAGATACTATCCCGAAAGAACTGGAAACGCAGTTGCAGCAAGCCCTGGCAGAGCGTGATGGGGCTGAACTCGCACGGCTGCTTGATCCGCTTCCGTTGAGCGATGCCCTGCGTGAACTGCTCAATCTGCCAGTAGAGCAGCGGAGTGCCGCACTATCTTTGCTGCCGCCGGAACTGGCTGCCGAACTTGTCGAAGAGGCGCCGAACGCGATGGCGGTCGATCTTGTCGAGCGCATGGAGTCGGAGCATGCCGCCGAGGTCATCGAAGAGCTGGATTCTGATGTTCAGGCCGATGTCATCGGAGAGCTTGAAGACGCAGATGCGGAAGCGATCCTTACCCGGATGGATCCTGAGGACGCCGCAGATGTTCGTCGGCTGGTGGAATACGAGGACGATGTCGCGGGCGGCCTCATGGTGGCCGAAGCCTTCACGTTTTCCGAAACCGATACAGTTGGGAAGGTTCTACGGCGGTTCGCCAACGAAGAATACGACCTTGAACGCTATCGGGGTCAGCATCCCTATGTGCTGGATTCGAATGGTGCCCCAATTGGCGTGGTCTCATTGCGCAGCCTCGTGTCCACACGCCGAAGCGCGCGTTTGACCGATATCATGGTGCCCCCAATTACCGTCCCAGCCAACATGCCGCTGGAGAAATTGGAAGACTTGTTCGATGAACACCCGTTTCTTGGATTACCGGTCGTGGAAGCAGACGGGCATCTGGTGGGCGTCGTCTCGCGGTCTGCCGTCGATGAAGCCCTTTTGGAACGTGCGGAATCAGCCAGCCTGAAACGCCAAGGTGTCTTCGGCGATGAGCTTCGGTCGATGCCACTGCCGCTTCGTGCGAGGCGACGGCTTCAATGGCTTTCGGCCAACATTGTTCTCAATGTGATCGCGGCCAGCGTAATCGCCGCGTATGAACAAACCCTTGCCGCAGTGATCGCGCTTGCAGTGTTCTTGCCGATGGTGTCCGACATGAGCGGCTGCTCGGGCAATCAGGCCGTCGCCGTCAGTATGCGCGAGCTGTCTCTCGGCCTTGTCCGGCCCATCGACACCATGCGTGTCTGGTTCAAAGAAGTGTCGGTCGGGGTGATCAACGGGTTCGTTCTGGGGCTTCTAATCGGCGTTGTTGCCTGGTTGTGGAAAGGCAACCCGTTTCTGGGATTGGTGATTGGTGGAGCGCTTGCGCTCAACACCGTCGTCGCCGTGTCCATTGGCGGTGTTCTGCCATTGCTGTTGAAGCGCATCGGTCTGGACCCAGCTGTCGCCAGCGGCCCTTTACTGACGACTATAACCGACATGGCGGGATTCTTCCTCGTCCTGAGTCTTGCAACCGCAATGATGCCACTTCTGGTTTGACGCTTTCCTGCACCCGAACCATCAGTTCGGTCGGGTGACTGGTACGCGTACTATCCAACGCCGCGCACCCGATGGATCAACAACAAGGTACAAACCAGAGCCGTCGCTATGCCGACCCGGACCCAGGTTCTCTACCTGCTTCTTTGTCAGCTTTGCGCTGAGCGCAGACATGTAAATGCCACTAAATGAATAACCCTAGGGGCAACCAGTAAATTCACGATGATACTGTGAGGCGGTAAACGCCTATTAAAAAAACTAAATGGAACGCTATACGCACCACGTCAATTGTCTAAAATAGGTTGATGGCGGAGACGAAGGGATTCGAACCCTCGAGACGGTTTCCCGCCTACTCCCTTAGCAGGGGAGCGCCTTCGACCACTCGGCCACGTCTCCGCCGACGGGTATATCCTTGCAAGCGACGGGAATACAAGGCGAAAAATATGATTTGTGCCTCTCTCTGACAAAATTGCTGAACCCGTTGAAATCACGGTAAAAGGCGCCAACTTAAATGAATCATCGGCCAGAATTGGAGAATTTTTCTGGGGCGTTTTCCAACGTGAAACCACCGAACCGCCAGGTTCGAAACGACAGGGCACATCGAATCCCCATTCTGCATCGCTGCGTCGATTGAGAGATCGCATTCCAAAAGCGAAGAAACTCTCTTGTTTCTATTAGATTACCTTTCCTCGGGGCAGTGGCGGCAGCGCAGGGCAATGCAAACAAAAAATGGCTCACTTTACGACCATCCTCGCCTTTACTAAAAGCGGTGTGGTTAATAAATCCAAGAAGGGCACAGAATGAAGAAATTTATCGCATCCGCTGGAGCGATGGCATTGGTCATGTCGAATGCGATGGCAATGGATGCTGACAGAGAGGCTATTATCAACGAGAAAGTAGGTAGTTTTGTTGACGCTGTAGGCTGCGCGGATCCAGAAGCCGCACAATCCTTGCTTGCGGAACTTGGCACTGACGATTTTGACGTCACTACATATATTGCGTTTCCGGTTGTAGATGTCGGATGCGCAGGTGGGGCTGGAACAAGCGCATTCACACCGGTCGTCGTACGTGTTCCAGAATACCGGCCTTCGGCGGCCCATGTCGACATGTGGCCTATCGCTTACGCTACTTGAGGCCTAGCGTTGGTCTACCGCCTATTCGGCTACTTGAGACCGGGTAGTGTTCTTTTCATCGTGTTAGAGAGGGGGGATTTTACTAGGTTTGGCGGTGACCTACTCT
>NZ_JBXWSM010000092.1:0-13242 GCF_059613405.1 Ruegeria sp. BHSA118 | reverse complement strand
CCTCAACCCCGTCCAGATTGTCGCGCATATGCGGAATGTCCTGATGGCGCAGCGCCGCGTTCACCACCACAAAGTAATGATCCCCCGCGTTCGACACGATCAGGTCATCCATGATCCCGCCTTCGGCATTGGTGAAGAACCCGTACCGCGCCTTGCCTTCCTTCAGCGTCGCATAAGCCTGCGGACACAGTGCTTCCAGCTTCTCACCCACGTTCTCGCCCCGCAAAATCACCTGACCCATATGAGACACATCAAACAACGCCGCCTTCTCACGACACTGCTTGTGCTCCCCCATGATCCCCAAAGGATACTGAACAGGCATCTCCCAACCCGCAAAATCAACCATCTTGCCGCTCAACTCAACGTGAAGGTCATACAAGGGCGTGCGCTTCGGTGTGGTCATTTTCTCAACCTTTCAATCAGCGGGACTGGTCACGAACGACCATGACGGTGCAATGCGCGTTGCGCACGACACGGGCCAGGTTCGGGCCAATCTCGTAGTTCGGGAAATCGCCCTTGGTCGATGCCATGACGATCAGATCAAAGCCTTCCTTATAGGCAAGCTTCAGGATTTCGCGGTAAACGCTGCCTTCTTCGACGTGGATCGCCACGTCTGAGGCGTTGCCATGACCCAGAATGGCCTGAACAGCCTTGCGCACGTGCTCTTTGGCACCGGCGCCATAGTTGGCAGGCAGGTTCGGCAGCTGGATGATCTCGGGGATGACGGCAACCGCGTGCAGTTCGGCGCCATAGAACTTTGCTTGTTCCAGCGCGACTGGCAGAGCATTTTTCCACGAGCGGTCGTCGGTGTGATCAATGGGCAGCAGGATTTTCGTGGCCATCACGTCTCTCCTCGAGATATGGAATTCTGTTTCAAAGGCGGGGGGCCGGAATGGCCCCCCGGTTTCAAGTCAGACCAAGCTTATTCGGCAGGCGCGCCGCCCGGCTCTTCGGACTTGCCGCCCGAGGCGAAGAACTCTTTCGTCAGCTTGAAGACGATCGGGCTCAGCAGGGCCAGGGCGATCAGGTTCGGAATGGCCATCATGGCGTTCAGCGTGTCGGCCAGCAGCCAGACAAAGCCCAGATCCGCGGTTGCACCGAAGTAGATCGCGATGATCCACAGGATGCGGTAGGGAAGCAGGGATTTCACGCCCAGCAGGAACTCGACGCATTTCTCGCCATAGAAGGACCAGCCGAGGATGGTGGTAAAGGCAAAGATCGACAGAGCGATGGCGATGATCGACCCGCCGATACCCGGCAGAGTGGTCTCGAACGCCAGCGAGGTCAGCGCCGCACCGGATTCTCCCGATGTCCAAGCACCTGACGAGATGATCGCCAGACCGGTGATCGAACAGACGATGATAGTGTCGATGAACGTTCCCAGCATCGCGATCAGGCCCTGATTGACCGGGCCTTTAGTCTCGGCTGCCGCGTGCGCGATCGGAGCGGAACCCAGACCCGCTTCGTTCGAGAAAACACCGCGCGCCACACCAAAGCGGATGGCGGCCCAGACGGCTGCACCAGCGAAACCACCTTCGGCGGCTGATGGGGTGAAGGCGTAGGTGAAGACCAGCGACAGCGCATGACCGATGTTGCCGATGTTGATGATCAGGACCAGCAGTCCGGCAACGATATAGGCAATCGCCATGAACGGAACCAGTTTACCGGCGACCGCACCGATACGGGTGATACCACCCAGAATAACAGCGGCGGTCAGAACCATCAGAGCGACACCGGTGACCGAGGTGTTTACTCCGAAATTCGATTCCAGAACCTGTGCAACACCATTGGCCTGCACACCGTTACCAATGCCAAAGGCCGCAACTGCGCCAAACAGGGCAAAGGCAACACCCAGCCACGCCCATTTCGCGCCCAGACCGTTCTTGATGTAGTACATCGGGCCGCCGACGAAGTTGCCCAGCTCGTCCTTTTCGCGGTATTTCACCGCGCAGACAGCCTCGGCATATTTGGTGGCCATGCCCACCAGGGCGGTCATCCACATCCAGAACAATGCGCCCGGACCGCCCAGGAAGACAGCAGTGGCAACACCGGCGATGTTCCCCGTACCGATGGTGGCCGACAGCGAAGTCATCAACGCGTTGAACGGGCTGATCTGCCCTTCGCCCTGACCTTCACGGCCTTTGAACAGCAGGCTGAAGCCCGTGCCAATGCGCAGGATCGGCATGAACTTCAGTCCGACCTGCAGGAAGAAGCCGACGCCAAGGATGAGAACCAGCATCAGCGGCCCCCACACGACGCCATTGATGGCCCCTACGATTGAATTTAACGCTTCCATGGATTCCCTCCCATTTGCGTTTGGTTTATGCCCCTTTGGCGATAGCCCGCTGGCGGGCCTGCCTGAGAGCAGCGAAATCTTCGTCCGCATGGAACGACGACCGGGTCAGCGGGGTTGCTGACACGTGCAAAAAGCCCTTGGACCGGGCAATCTGTTCCAGCTGGGCGAACTCTTCCGGTGTCCAGAACCGGTCAATTGGATGGTGTTTCGGGGTTGGTTGCAGATATTGGCCAACGGTCAGGAAATCGACCTGCGCTGCACGCAGGTCATCCATGACCTGACGCACATCCGCGAGTGTTTCTCCCAGGCCCACCATCAGGCCGGATTTGGTGAATAGTTCCGGATTGGCGCGCTTGGCATCATCCAGCAGCCGCAGCGACGTGTAATACCGCGCGCCAGGACGGACGGTCGGATATAGGTGCGGCACGGTCTCCAGATTGTGGTTGAACACGTCCGGTGCGGCGTCAAAGACTGCCTTGGCGGCGTCGCCCTTGCCCAGAAAATCGGGGGTCAGAACTTCGACCGTGGTGCCGGGGTTTTGGTGGCGTACCGCCCGGATGGTCTGGGCAATATGCTCGGCCCCGCCATCGGCCAGATCGTCGCGATCGACCGAGGTGATGACGACATGGCGCAGGCCCAGCTTCCTGACCGCCGCTGCAACGCGACCGGGTTCGAAAGCGTCCAGCGCGTCGGGGCGGCCAGTCGATACGTTGCAGAACGAACATCCGCGTGTGCAGACCTCGCCCATAATCATCATGGTTGCGTGGCGCTTGGACCAACACTCGCCGATATTGGGGCAGGCCGCCTCTTCGCAGACCGTCGCCAGATTGTGATCCCGCATCAGGCGCCGGGTTTCGTAATAGGCGGAGCTGTCGCCTTTTTTCTTGCGTATCCACTTGGGTTTGCGCGGAATGACGCTGTCGGCCTTTTTGGCTTTTTCCGGGTGACGTGGTCTAAGCTGGATGGTCATCTGGCTGGTCCCCGCTACGCGTGAATTGCCCGGCCCATGGCGTCAAGGCAGGCTTCTTTCACAGCCTCGCCCATCGCCGGGTGGGCATGGCAGGTGGCTGCGACCTCGGCGACGGTGATGCCCTTGGCCATGGCCAGAACCAGCTCGGCGATCAGATCGCCGCCATGGGCACCACAGATATGAGCTCCGAGGATCTTGCCGTCGGGACCGGCCAGAACCTTGACCGCGCCATCTGTTTCACCCGTCGAACGCGCCCGCGAGTTGGCCATGAAGGCAAACTTACCGACCACGTATTCAATGCCCGTTTCTTGCAAGGCTTCTTCGGTCAGCCCGACCGAGGCGACCTCGGGGTCGGTATAGACCACACCCGGCACGGTGTTGTAATCGACATGACCGGCTTCGCCGGCCAGCATCTCGACACAGGCAACACCGTCCTCTTCGGCCTTGTGGGCCAGCATCGGGCCGGGAACACAGTCACCAATGGCATAGATACCGGGCACCGACGTTTGGAATGAGCCATCGACTTCGATGAAGCCACGCGGGTTCACGGCCACGCCAAGTTCTTCCAGCCCAAGCCCGCGCGTCACCGGGCGGCGGCCCACAGCGATCAGAACCTTGTCGGCCTCGATCACCTCTTGCTTGTCCTTGCCGACGCGGTCTACGGTCAGGGTCAGGCCAGCCGCGGTTTTCTCAACCGATTTGAGGGCTCGGCCCAGTTGGAACTTCAAACCGCGTTTGGACAGCGCCCGCTGAGCCAGCTTGGCGATCTCGCCATCGATGCCGGGCAAAACGCGATCCAGATATTCGACCACAGTAACCTTGGCGCCCAGACGTGCCCAGACCTGCCCAAGTTCCAAACCGATCACGCCTGCACCGATCACCACCAGATGATCCGGAACGCTCTGCAACGCGATTGCGCCGGTCGAACTGAGGACATCCTGTTCGTCAATCTCGATCCCCGGCAGTGAGGTCGGCTCGGATCCGGTCGCGATCAGGACGTTCTTTGCTTCGTATATGCCGTCGCCGACCTTGACCTTACCAGTGGCCGGGATGCTGGCCCAGCCTTCGATCAGATCGACGCCGTTCTTCTTGAACAGGAACGCGATGCCCTTGGTCAGATCACCGACGATCTTGTCCTTGCGCCCCATCATCGCACTGACGTCGATGCTGGCCCCCTCGACCGCAATGCCATGGGAGGAGAGATGTGCAAGCTCGGCATATTTGGCCGAGGAGGTCAGCAACGCTTTGGAGGGGATACACCCCACGTTCAGACAGGTACCGCCCAGTGCGCCGCGCCCTTCGACACAGGCCACTTTCAGCCCCAGCTGAGCCGCGCGGATCGCAGCGACATAACCGCCCGGCCCGCCTCCGATGACAATCAGATCGTAGGTGTTCATTTCGCGCACTTTCAGTAGATCGGGTGGCTTGCGCAAAGTGCGCGAACCTGTTTGCGGGTTTCCTTTTCGACGGCTTCGTCACCTTCCGGCGACTGCGCGAGTGCGTCCAGAACATCACCGATCAGATGGCCGATCCGCCTGAATTCTTCCGGGCCAAAGCCACGGCTGCACCCGGCGGCGGTGCCCAGACGGATGCCGCTTGTGATGGTCGGTTTCTCCGGATCTCCGGGAACGCTGTTTTTGTTGCAGGTAAACCCGGCGCGCTCCAGCGCGGCTTCGGCGTCCTTACCGGTGACGCCCAAAGGTCTCAGGTCGACCAGCATCAGGTGGTTCTCGGTGCCGCCGGAAA
The DNA here is from genome assembly GCF_059613405.1 of Ruegeria sp. BHSA118. Lineage (NCBI taxonomy): Bacteria > Pseudomonadati > Pseudomonadota > Alphaproteobacteria > Rhodobacterales > Roseobacteraceae > Ruegeria > Ruegeria sp. BHSA118. Next base: position 8,230 of record NZ_JBXWSM010000092.1, on the reverse strand, counting down.
CGATATCACATCCGCGCGCCATCATGACGCTTGCCAAGGCCGATGCGCTGTCAACGACGCGCTGCATGTATTCCTTGAATTCGGGTTTCAGCGCCTCGCCAAAAGCCACCGCCTTGCCTGCGATGACGTGCATCAGCGGGCCACCCTGTAGGCCGGGGAAGACGGCTGAGTTGATCTTTTTCGCCAGCGCCTCGTCATTTGTCAGGATGATGCCGCCACGAGGCCCGCGCAGCGTCTTGTGCGTGGTCGAGGTCACGACATGTGCGTGCCCTACAGGCGAGGGGTGCAGGCCGGTCGCCACCAATCCGGCGATATGAGCCATGTCGGCCAGCAGCCACGCGCCAACTTCATCTGCGATCTCGCGGAAACGGACAAAGTCGATCTTTTGCGAGTAGGCAGACGCACCTGCGATGATCAGCCTGGGCTTTTCCGCCCGCGCCAATTCGGCGACCTGATCATAATCGATCAGTCCTGCATCGGTCAGGCCGTACTGCACGGGCCGGAACCATTTGCCGGACTGCGCCGGTTTCGCACCGTGGGTCAGATGGCCACCTGCATCCAGCGACATGCCAAGAATGGTATCGCCCGGGTTCAGCAGCGCCAGCTTGACGGCCCCGTTGGCCTGTGCGCCGGAATGGGGCTGAACGTTGGCATAGTCACAGCCAAACAGTTTCCTGAGGCGTTCGATCGCCTCGGCTTCGACCTCATCGACATATTCGCATCCGCCATAATAGCGGCGGCCCGGATAGCCTTCGGCATATTTGTTGGTCAAGACCGAACCCTGCGCTTCGATCACGGCCTTCGAGACAATGTTCTCCGAGGCAATCAACTCGATCTGTTCCGCCTGGCGTTCACCCTCGCGTGAGATGGACGCAGCAATGACGGGATCTGCCTCAATCAGCGACGTTTTGAACATAGTCTCCTCCTTTGCTCCGAATCCTCAGTACGAAACTTTGTTTCCTATAAGGGAAAAAATATGGCTTAGGCAACAAAAATCTCTTATTCAAGAAGTTGCGTATATACCGGGAGGCATGTAACCTTTGATAAAACAGGGGGAGTTCAATGGGCGACGAAAGCAGAAATGATGTTTCCGGACAGGAAGATCTGGATGAAGGTGAGGCTCTGGGCCGCTCCATCCGCGATGCGCGGCGCGCAAAAGGGTGGACTCTGGAAGAAGCCGGCCGCGCTGCGGGTATCGGGCGGTCGACGCTGTCCAAGATCGAAAACAACCAGACAAAGCCAAGCTTTGACATCGTACGGCGTCTGACTCAGGCCCTGGATATGAGCACCCCGCAGTTGTTTCTTCAGTCGGGTCAATCCGGCATTTCAGGCCGCCGTGACTTCACTCCGAAAGGCGAGGGGGAAATCAAGAATACGCCCACTTACCTGCATGAACTGCTTTGCCCTGAACTGACCAGCAAGCGGATGCTGCCCTATATCGCGACAATCAAGGCGCGCGACCTTTCGGAATTCGAGACGTGGATCCGACATTCCGGAGAAGAATTCATGTATGTGCTCAGCGGTGAACTTATCTTCGTGTCAGAACATTACCGTCCTTTGCCAATGAAGACAGGTGACTCTCTTTATTATGACAGCGGAATGGGACATGGGTGTATTTCGACCAGCGAAGAAGACGCCAAGGTGCTGTGGGTTTCGCTGGAATAGCCCCCATGGTTATTTGGTCTTTCAGGAAAGCGGGCATCGCCATACGCACCCCTTTCAGCCGTCTGACAGGCTTCGGTGGCGAAACGCAGTCGGTGTCTGGCCGAATTCTGCCTTGAATGCCCGCGTCATGGCGCTGGCGTTTTCATATCCGCAACGACCGGCGATTTCGGCGATGGACTGTTCAGTATCTTCTGCCAGATTGCGTGCCAGGTTCAGCCGCAGCCGACGATACAGCGCCTGCGGCGTGGTTTTGAGTTCCGCCTGAACGCGCATTTCGATCCGCTTTTGCGAACACCCGATCTTGCGGGCCAGTTCCCTGATCGAAAGAGGTGTTTCAAGGTTCGCCTGCATGACAGCCAGTGCGCGATTGACCAAAGTGTCTTCGGACTTGAGAGGCAAAGGGTAATGATCCTGCCCATTTCGGCTCATCAGAAGATGCCCGACTTCCATGGACAAAAGGGGGCCGTGATCCCTGCGGATCAGGGCCGAGGCCAGATCGAACGCGGCCATGGCCCCGGAACAGGTCAGCCTGTTGCCATCGATGACAAAACGTTCCTGCACCGCATCGACGGCCGGAAAACTTTCTTCGAACCGGGAAAGCTCGTCCCAGTGAATGGTTGCCCGGTGCTCGTCCAGCAAACCGGCGCGGGCCAGCAGCCAACTGCCGGTATCCAATCCGGCCACTTGCCGGTGTTTCCGGGCCGCAGCCAGCACGGTGCGCGTGGTCGATCGCGTGTCCAGTTTGCGATACCCATAAGACGGCATGACCACCAGAACGTCGCCTTGCTGATCAGAGATTGAACCATTCGGTGTAACGACAAGGCCGCTGGAACTTTGAACGGGGTCTCCGTCAATGGAGCAGAAACACCACGAATACAAAACCTGCCTCGAAAGGTTGTTCGCAGCCCTGAGCGGTTCGACCATGTTTGCAAGGCAATGGTTCGAAAACCCGTTGAAGAGCAGAATGTTGTATTGTCGTGTCAAAATTTTCGAATTTGGCATGATTTGATATCAACCCTGCATGTCGTGACCATGAGCGATGGCGTTTGGTTGGTCAACCACCGATCCAGGGAACACGCGCCATGCAGTTTGGTTTGACAGAAGAACAGGACATGATTGTCTCGACGGTCCGCAGCTTTGTTGAAAACGAAATCTACCCGCATGAAGACGCGGTCGAGCGTTCGGGAACCGTGCCTCCGGAATTGGGTGAGCAGATCAAGCAGAAATGTATCGATCTGGGCTTTTATGCCTGCAACTTCCCCGAAGAAGTCGGCGGTGCAGGTCTGTCTCATCTGGATTTCACCTTGGTCGAGCGCGAGCTTGGCCGCGGGTCAATGGCGCTGACGCATTTCTTTGGGCGCCCGCAGAACATCCTGATGGCCTGCAACGACGAGCAGCGCGAACGTTATCTTCTGCCTGCCGTACGTGGCGACAAGATGGACGCCCTGGCGATGACCGAACCGGATGCGGGTTCGGATGTGCGGGGTATGAAATGCCAGGCGGTGCGCGATGGCGGCGACTGGGTTGTCAATGGATCGAAACATTTCATCTCGGGCGCGGAACATGCGGATTTCTTCATCGTCTTCATCGCGACCGGCGTAGACGAAACCCCCAAAGGCCCGAAGAAACGCATCACCACTTTCCTGGTGGATCGCGGTACTCCGGGGTTTGAAGTGCGCGAGGGCTACAACTCGGTCAGCCACAAGGGCTACAAGAACTATATCCTGTATTTCGACAACTGCCGTCTGCCCGACGCACAGGTCCTGGGCGAGGTTGATGGCGGCTTTGCCGTGATGAACGAATGGCTTTATGCAACCCGCCTGACGGTCGCTGCGTTCTCGGTCGGTCGCGCGCGGCGCTGCTTTGACTATGCGCTGAACTATGCGGCCGAGCGCAAGCAGTTCGGCCAGCCCATCGGCAAGTTTCAGGGCGTCGGCTTCCAGATCGCCGACATGATCACCGAGATCGACGCCGCCGATTGGCTGACCCTTGCCGCCGCGTGGCGTCTGGATCAGAACCTGCCATCGAACCGCGAGATTGCCTCGGCCAAGCTCTATGCCTCGGAAACGCTGGCGCGGGTGACGGATACCACACTGCAAATCTTCGGCGGCATGGGCCTGATGGATGATTTCCCGATTGAACGGTTCTGGCGCGATGCCCGGGTCGAGCGCATCTGGGACGGCACCAGCGAAATTCAGCGCCACATCATCAGCCGCGATCTTCTTCGTCCCTTGGGCGCCTGACCATGACCAAAGACCTGACCCGGCTGCTGCGCCCGAAAACCATCGCCGTCATTGGCGGCGGCGCGTGGTGTCAGCAGGTTGTTCTGCAATCCGAACGCATGGGCTATGCCGGTCAAATCTGGCCGGTGCATCCCAAAGCGTCGGAAATTGCGGGCCACAGGGTTTTCGGCCACATCGAGGACCTGCCCGAAGCCCCGGATGCGGTTTTCATCGGTATCAACCGCCACGCCACGATCGAGGCCGTTCGTGTCCTGTCCAGTATGGGCGTAGGCGGGGCGGTGTGTTTTGCCTCGGGCTTTTCCGAGGCCGTTGCCGAAGATGACACAGGCGGGGACTTGCAGGATCAACTGGTTGCCGCAGCCGGTGACATGCCCATTCTTGGTCCGAACTGCTATGGCTTCATCAACGCGCTGGATGGGGCGCTGTTGTGGCCGGACCAGCACGGGGCCACCCCTGTGGACAAGGGCGTGGCGATCCTGACGCAAAGTTCGAACATCTCGATCAACCTGACCATGCAGAAACGTGGGTTGCCGATTGCCTATATGGTGGCCTGCGGGAATATGGCCCAGACCAGCCAGGCCGAAATCGCCTCGGCCTTGATCGATGATCCGCGCGTAACCGCCGTAGGTCTGCATATCGAAGGGTTCAAGGACATCCGGGAATGGGAGGCGCTGGCCGCCAAGGCCTATTCAAAGGGCATCCCGCTGGTCGCCATGAAAGTGGGTGCGTCGGAGCAGGCACAGGCCGCGACGGTTTCGCACACTGCGTCTCTTGCGGGCAGCGATGCAGGCGCGCAGGCCCTTCTGGACCGGCTGGGCATTCCGCGTCTGTCCGCGTTGCCGGACTTTCTTGAGACGCTGAAACTGTTGCACTGCTATGGGCCGCTGCCGGGTGGCCGCATCGCTTCGATCAGTTGTTCCGGGGGCGAGGCGAGCCTGATCGCGGATATGGCAGTTGGTACGGGCCTGAGCTTCCCGCGGTTGAGCGATGACAAAAGGGCGCGCTTGCGTGACGCGCTTGGCCCCATGGTCGCGTTGAACAACCCGCTGGATTATCACACGTATATCTGGCGCGACGAAGAGGCGATGGCACAGGCCTGGTCGGGCATGACGGGTGAAGACATCGACCTGACATTCTCGATCGTCGACTATCCGACGACGGATCCGACTGACTGGAGTTGCGCGACTCGAGCTGCGTTGAGAGTGCGTGCTGAAACCGGCGCTCGGTTTGCGATTGTTGCGACGCTGCCTGAACTTCTGCCTGAAGACGTCGCGCAAGACCTGATGGCCGGTGGTGTCGTTCCATTCCTGGGATTGCGCGAAGCACTGGCGGCCACGCGCGCTGCGGGTCAGATCTCGCCCCCGTCCGCGCATCCTGTCTGGTTGCCGGGAACGGCTGAGGCGACCCAAACCCTGACCGAAGGGCAATCGAAACAGGAACTGGCCGAATGCGGCCTGCGCATCCCGCAAAACCGCACGGTTCGCGGGCCAGAGGAAGCCCACATAGCAGCGCAGGACATGCAGGCCCCGTTTGCCGTCAAAGGCGTTGGGCTTGCGCATAAATCCGAACACGCCGCTGTTCGGCTGGGCATTCAAACCAAAGACGTGGCCAGTGTGGCTGCTGACATCGGCACAGATAGCATCCTGATCGAAGAGATGATCGCCGGAACCGTTGCTGAATTGCTGGTTGGTGTCGTCCGTGACCCGGCGCATGGGTTTGTTCTGACATTGGGGGCGGGGGGCGTGCTGACCGAAATCCTGCGCGATACGGCGTCGGTGCTGGTGCCAAGCACGCCCGAGGACATCCGTGCCGCGCTCGGCAAATTGAAAATTGCCCCGCTTTTGGCAGGCTATCGCGGCCAAAAGGCGGCTGATATGGATGCAATCATCGCCGCAGTCGAGGCTGTTCAGGCCTTTGTCATGCAAAATGCCGACACGCTCGGCGAGGTCGAGATTAACCCGCTCCTGTGCACGCCGGACAAGGCCGTTGCCGTGGACGCCCTGATAAGAAAGGCCTGAGATATGGACCCGATCAAAACCCGCCGCGATGGTTCGATCTTCGAGGTCACGCTGGACCGCCCCAAGGCAAACGCCATCGATCTGATCACCAGCCGCAGAATGGGCGAGGTCTTTGCCGAATTCCGCGACGACCCGGACCTGCGCGTGGCCATCCTGACCGGCGCGGGCGAAAAATTCTTTTGCCCCGGCTGGGATCTGAAAGCTGCCGCCGACGGCGACGCGGTGGACGGAGATTACGGCGTCGGCGGGTTCGGAGGCCTGCAAGAGCTGCGCGACCTGAACAAGCCCGTAATCGCGGCTGTCAACGGTATCGCCTGCGGTGGCGGGCTGGAACTGGCCTTGTCAGCCGACATGATCCTTGCCGCTGACCACGCCACTTTTGCCTTGCCGGAAATCCGCTCGGGCACCGTTGCGGATGCCGCCAGCGTCAAACTGCCCAAGCGCATCCCCTATCACATCGCGATGGAGCTGCTGCTGACAGGCCGTTGGTTTGATGCCGAAGAAGCCAATCGCTGGGGGCTGGTGAACGAGATTGTCGCCGCGGATCAACTGATGGATCGCGCCTGGGAACTGGCCCGCCTGCTGGCCTCGGGACCGCCCCTGGTTTATGCCGCGATCAAGGAAATCGTCCGTGATGCCGAAGATGCCAAGTTTCAGGATGCCATGAACCGCATCACCAGGCGTCAGCTTAGAACCGTGGACGTTCTCTATGCCAGCGAAGATCAACTGGAAGGCGCGCGCGCCTTTGCCGAGAAAAGAGACCCGGTCTGGAAAGGAAAATAGGCAGACGTTTCCCGTGATTGCAGAGCGTGAATTTACCATTTACTGATCCGCACAGCACGTGCACAGTTAGGCATGCCGTATTTCGAACGAAAACCATATGTTAGTGCATCTCGGGCGGTCAGCCCGATTGCGCCGCAGCCCGACGATCATCCGATTTCCGACATAGCGCGCCGCGTGCTCGAAACAGAGCGGGGCCCGCGGCGGCATCTGGACGGTCCGTTCAGGTGCCGCAAATCCTGTCATCCCGGCAGCACAGCCACCATTCTGCTGTCCTTTGAAGCTCCCGAAGGCGCGGCCCCTGTTCAGATGCAGTTCGAACCGGGCGATCTAACCAATCCGAATGGGGACATTCTGCCGGCCAACCGCATCAGTGTGATCCCGTCACAAATCCAGCTTGAACCGGGGGAAGCAACGGATGTTGCCGTTGCTGTGACTATACCCGACCTCACCAATCCCGGTGAATATCACGGTCGGATCGTCTGTACCGGAACGGACCAGACCTCGGTTGTGGTGATTTTCGAGGTGGCGGGCGCTCAGACCTGACGGGTCACCAGATAGTCCATGAACTGTCCCAGAAACGCGCGCGGCCCGTCTTCTGTGCCCGCGAACACCCGCGCAAACTCATTCCGGGCCGAGGCCAGCAGATCATTCGCCGCGTCCTGCGCATAGCGGATGCTGCCGTAATGGTTCATGCGCTCCAGCACCCAGGCGACATCTTGCGTCGACCGGGCATCGCGCGGGTTTGACAACATCTCGGCCAACCGGGCCTGTTCAGGCTCTTCCGCCTTCAGGCCAAGCTGGCCCAGCATCAGCGTGCGTTTGCCTTCATAGATGTCGCCGCCGATTTCTTTGCCGTAACTGTCCTGAGAACCAACGAGATTCAAGACGTCGTCCTGAATCTGAAACGCCGCACCCAGGAAAAAGCCAAAGGCGTTGAAATCATCCAGATTCAACGCGCCGGACGCGATATCATGTGGCCGCGCAATCAGGGCCCCGATGCGCATGGGGTGAATGAAGCTGTACCAGCAGGTCTTTTTCAGACACATCCTCAGATAATCTGATGCATCGACGTTCAAACGATTGTCGCGAATCCAGCCAAGCTCCAACGCCTGACCTTCGATGGATTGCTGCAACAGATGGTCGAACTCATCCACCACGCGCATACCGGTGTCCGGGCCCAACGGTCCCAGGTTCTGACGCAGCAGACGCAGGGCAAGCGATTGCATCCCGTCGCCGGTATTGATCGCCAGGGGAACCCCAAGCCGCTTGTGCATACATTCGCGCCCGCGCCGGAAATCGCTTTGATCTTCGATGTCGTCGTGGATCAGAAAAGCGTTGTGCAGCAGCTCAAGAACTGCGGCCGAGACCCTCGCATTCTCGCTGTTTCCGCCGAAGGCTTCGCATGTCGCCAACAGCAGGGCGGGCCTCAGACCCTTACCCGAGGTTTCGATGTAGTCGCGCATCGGACCGTACAGATAGGCCTGAGGCTCACCCGTCGGCAACAGGCCCAAAAGCGTTTCG
>NZ_JBXWSM010000091.1:0-13741 GCF_059613405.1 Ruegeria sp. BHSA118 | reverse complement strand
TCCAGATCACCGTTGGTGTTTTACCGGTTCCACCAGCGTTGAGGTTGCCGATACAGATCACGGGCACACCCGGCTTTTCTCCGGCCTCCGAGGCGATCCTTCGGGCCGTTGCCGCTGCATATAGGCGCCCCAACGGCGCCAGCAGACGCGCCCTCAGATCCGGTTGGTCCGGGGTCGTGTTCCAGAAATCAGGTGCCCGCATGATCCGCACTCCGCTGATCCAGAATATCCTGCACCATTTCGATCAGGGCGTCAGCCTGCGGTGCGCCTTCGGTCAACAACTGCCACCCCGCCAACGCCATGTCCGCAGCTTGATCCGGCGCCAGAAGCTGCACAACGGCGTCGCCCAGTTCGGTTGCCGTTTTAACCGCTTTGGCAGCGTTCACCTGTTGCAGGCTGGAATAGAATTCCTGATGGCGGTGCACATATGGTCCGAACATGATCGCAGACCCCAGCGCGATTGCTTCGGACGGGTCCTGACCGCCCGCGCCGCGTTCCAGCGAACTGCCCATGAAGGTTACTGGTGCCATGCGATGCCACAGGCCCAGGTTTTCGGGGTCCGATGTCAGGACGACCTGAGTGGTATCTTCGATCATGTCCCCTTCATCCCAGTTGACGCAGCGCAGGTCCATCGATTCCAGCCGCCGTCTCAGCGGCATGACTTCCGGCTCGTTTGCCACGTGCAACACCAGAACCAGCCGATGCAGCATCCGCAGCGCCTGACGGTGGGCTGTCAGAACCGAGATGAATTCTTTGTCCTGAACCCATGCCGCCAACCAAACGGGGTGCCCGGCAAGCGTATGAGTGGTCTCGATAAGTTCGTCTTCTGGCCAGGGCCGGGGGTTGGGGCTGATCCGCAAAGGCGGTGATTCCGCAACTTTTCCGGATTGGATGCCGAGGCGGCGGATCTGTCGTGCCGTCTCGGCGGATGGCGTGAGAATCTTGCGGAAACAGTCAAAGGTCACCCGTGTGATGTCCGGCAACCAACGGGCGTGCCGGGACAGTGTGACGCTGAATCGGGCGTCGAACAAGACCAGCGGTATCGCCTGTTCGTCAGCGCGCGTGACAATGTTGGGCATCAGGTTGCCACCGACCCACAACCCCATGTTCGGACGCCAGTATTCGATAAACTCGCGGGCTGCTCCACTCTGTTCCTGTGGCAGGTTGATCAAAGGGAACTTGCTATCCGGCCAGTAGGACAAATCCTCATCCGGGGGCGCTGTCAGCAGGAAGTTCAGCTTGGCCCTGACCTGTGACAGCCGACGACAGAAGTCGGTCACAGCCCGCAGCCGATCCGGGGTGGCAACATGGATCCATAGCAACTCACCCTCGGGGCGCGGCGGGTTGGATTGCGGCGAAACCCCGTTGCGCAACCCCCATGACAACACCCTGTAGGCGGCCAGGCTGAGTGAGCGCGGTTTGCTCATGTTCCGATTCCCGGCCCGGCCGGGTCCAGCAGTGCCGACAGTTGCTGATGAAGCGAGGCGCTGGCGGCGATCACGCCGTTCAACCTTGGATGTATGTTGTTGAAGATCAGCCGTTGACCCGTACGGTCGGAACAGACGCCGCCGGCCTCTCGGATGATCAGGTCGCCGGCGGCAATGTCCCATTCCCAACTGGGGCGCAGGGTCAGCATGCCATCGAACCGCCCCTGCGCGACTAAAGCCATGCGATAGGCAAGCGACGGGCGATATGCGCGTTCGAATTCTGGTGCCTGCGCATGGCGCCAGTGCCGTGCGTCAAGGTTCGGCTTGGCGGCCAGAATTTCTGATTGCAAAAGCTCTGCGGTGTCCGAGGTCGTGATCGTCTCACCATTGAGAGTCGCGCCCCGACCCTGGGCCGCCGTATACAGCAAATCCCGCATCGGTAGGTAGATGACCGCCGCCGTCACCACGCCGTTATCGGCGACGGCTATGGAATGCGCCCAGGTGCGCGCGCCTTCTGCAAAGCTTCGGGTGCCGTCGATCGGATCAATGATAAAGGTGCTGTTGCGGTCCAGCCGGTTGGTGGAATCCTCGGATTCCTCACTGAGCCAGCCATAGCCCGGTCGCGCCGAACACAACCGCTCCTCCAGCATCGTGTTCACGGCAAGATCCGCCTCGGTCACTGGCCCGGCGCCATCGGGTTTGTCCCAGCGCTGTGCTTGCGTTCCGGAATAACGCGTGGCGATCTTGCCGGCCTCTAGCGCCGCCTCGATCAGCAGGGGCAGGTCAGTTGCCGGCAAGTGTCATTCCTTCGATCAGAAGCGACGGAACCACGCGCGACAGGTATGGGCGGGCATCGTTCGCCGGGATGATCCGGCGCAGCATGTCCCGCAGATTGCCCGCGATGGTGCATTCATTGACCGGATGCGTGATCTCGCCATTCTCGACCCAGAACCCTGATGCACCCCTTGAATAGTCACCGGTATTGGGGTTGATCGTCGATCCGATCATGGATGTGACCAGCAACCCGGTTCCCATATCGCGCAGCAGGTCGGCGCGGCTTTGGTCCCCTTGTGTCAGGCTCAGGTTCCAGTTGCTTGGCGATGGCGGACCCGAGACCCCACGAGTGGCATTTCCCGTGGACGCCATGCCCAGTTTTCGCCCGCTTGACAGGTCCAGCGTCCAGCCGGTCAGAACACCGTTTTCCACGATTGCCCGGCGTTGTGTCGGCAAACCCTCGGCATCAAAGGGGCGCGAGCCCGAGATACGTGGCCGGTGCGGGTCTTCGATCAGGGACAGGTGCGCGGGCAGAACGTCCTGCCCCAAACAATCCTTGAGCCAGGATGCGCCCCGCGCGATTGCCGCGCCATTGCTGGCGGCCAGAAGGTGGCCGATGAGCGAAGACGAGATCCGTTCGTCGAAGAGCACCGGAAAACTTCCCGTCTCAGGTTTGCTCGCACCAACCTGTTGCACGGCGCGTTCGCCTGCTGTGCGCCCGATTTCTTCCGCGCTGCGCAGGTCGGATTGGAACGTCCGGCTGTCGCCGTCATAGTCCCGTTCCATCCCAGTGCCTTCGCCCGAAATCGCAACACAGGAAACCGACCGGCTGCTGCGCGCGTACCCGCCGGTGAACCCGTTTGTCGCGGCCAGATGCACATGGTGGGTTCCGTAACTTGCGGCCGCATCCGATACCTGAGTAACGCCGGCGACGTCCAGCGCTGCGGCCTCGGCCGTCAGAGCATCCTGCATCAGGGCTTCGGCAGACGGGGCCGGGGCGGGGTCTGACAATTCCAGTGACTCTATGTTCCAGTCTGTGACAAGCTGGTCCTTGGCAGCCAGCCCGGAAAACGGATCTTCGGGGGCTTCCTTGGCCATCGCGACAGCTCGTTCCGCCATGGCGCGCAGGGTTTCAGGGCGGCTGTCGGAACTGGACACAATGGCGGATCGTTTGCCCAGAAACACCCGCAATCCCAGATCAGTCCCCTCCGAGCGTTCGGCATGTTCCAGCGCGCCGCCCCGCACTTCGACGGAAACAGAGGATCCGTCGATAACGATGGCATCCGCCGCGTCCGCGCCTGCCTTGCGGGCCACGTCAAGCAAGTGATGGCTGATTTCTTCTGGTGAGCAGGTCATGAGGCCTCCGGGTTGATTGCCAAGGACCTAGCCTTGGACCGCCCGTCTCGCAAGACCTGTGACCAGATTGTGCGTTGAGGATCGTGGTGAACCCGTGCCGTTTCAGAGGTTTGGGCAAGGGTTGGCAGGGCAGAGAAAGGGCCGCATGTTGCGCGGCCCTTTCCGTTTATTGTCACTTGATACGCTGACCATTCGCCAGGATCTGGCCGTCTTCGGTGAACTCGATCTTCGAGTTCAGTGTGTCCGGTTCTTCGCCCGGCACTGCCATCAGACCCATCATCATGCGGGCACCCAGCGCGTCTTCGTCCGAGATGATTCCCATACCGATCAGTGTGTCGATCAACTGGTTGGCGCCAACCAGCTGAAGGTTCGCCACGCCGCTTGGGCTGGGCAGGCCATCAAACTCTTCGGTATTGGTGTTGTCGAAAGCAAAATCTCCGTCACCGGTCAGTTTGGCGCCAACCAGCGAAACCAGCAGTTCGTTGATCTTCAGCGAGTGCAGTTCCCCCGGCGCTTCGTCGGATTCGACGTCGATTTCAGGGTCGAAGATATTCATCAGCACTTTTGCGGTTCCCGTCGCATCCAGCGCAATCGTCGCCGGATCACGCGGCAGCGCGCCAGCAGGATCGAAAATGCCCCACAATACGTCCGACATGGTGAAATCGGTCAGGTTCAGCCCAAAGCCGAAGGGTTGAACCTCGTCCGATTGCTGGATGGGGAATTCGAAGTTCAGGCCCGCCTTGGCCATCGAAAGTTCGATCGGGAACGGCAGGCCCGCCGTGGTAACGGCCATCTTCGTGCTGTTCTGGTCAATGTCATAGACGATGCGCTCTGCATCGATGCTGGCTGCAAAACGCCCGCCTTCGGACGTGCTGTTCATCGAGAACGCCTGACCTTCGCTGGTCCCGCTCAGATCTGTGCTGCCCGCGGCATAGGTGAAGGTGCCGTCAAACGAGAAACCAGCCTTGTAAAAGGCTTCGGGGTCCGAAAAGTCAAAGTCCGGCGGGACCACGTTGTTGCCTTCAAATGCCAGTTGATCCAGTTGACCGTTGATCACCCCGTTTTCGCCGCTTTCAGGATCCTGAAAGTTCAGATCATAGGATAACATGGCTGCGTTGAACGTCTGACTGATGTTCCGATTGTCGCCGATCTGCATCCGCGAGCTGCCGGACAGATCGCTTGCTTGGACATCGATGCCAAACACATCATTGGGCAGAGCCTCACCATCCACTTCAATCGAATCCAGTTTCACGCCCAGATTGTCAGCCTTATAGTCATAGGTCATGTCGTCCGGTGTGCCTGACACGACCATGTTCAGTTGGCTGTGGGAATAGGTGACAGTGGCTGCGAAGTTTTCATCTTCGGCCTGACCGGTGATTTCCATGGGAAAGCTTTCCGGCAGGTCAATGGTAACGGTCCCGTCACCATTTTCGGTCAGTGTCATTTCTGGCATGACCATCTGAAACTGTCCGTCCTCTTCGGGAAGGGCCACTGAAAGTGTCATGTTGGAAATCGTGGTGACGTCGCCCGAGGTGCTTTCGTCTCCTGTGACGGTGTAACCCATCGAGGTGAAATAGCTCTGCCAATCGGACCAGACGTCATCGGCCGACAGGTCGGCAAACGCCCCTTGGGTGGCAACGGCATAAGCCAGGGCAGCGCCGCAGCTGCGGCGAAGGAAAACGGACATAAGGTAACCCTTCTTGATCAATTTGTGGCGCATGGTCGGGTTTGTGGCGGGTATCGTCAAGGGGGCAAGGGCTGGACCCTTTCCCCGTTTACGCGTTACGGCTGTAGCCGACAGAGATTGCAATGCGTGAGGAAGGGTAAATGCAGGGAAAAACTGTTCTCATAACCGGGGCCAGCCGAGGAATTGGGGCCGAGGCAGGGCGCGTTTTTGCCGCAGCCGGCGCCAATGTCGCACTGCTGGCTCGCAGTCAGGATCTGATTGACGCTTTGGCGGCCGCATTGGGCGATCAGGCCATCGCATTGGCCTGTGACGTCAGCGATTTCGCGCAGGTGGAACAAGCCGTGGCCACATGCGTGGACCGGTTCGGTGGATTGGATGTTCTGATCGGCAATGCGGGTGTGATCGATCCGATCTTTCATCTCTCGAATGCTGACACCGAGGCGTGGAGCAAGGCCATCGACATCAACCTGAAAGGTATTTTCTACGGGATGCGCGCGGCATTGCCGGTGATGCGGGCTGCGGGAGGAGGGAGCATTCTGACGATCTCGTCCGGTGCCGCGTCGAACCCGGTCGAAGCCTGGAGCCATTATTGCGCCTCGAAGGCCGGGGCCAAGATGCTCACGGAATGTCTGCATCTGGAAGAAGCCCATAATGGTATTCGCGCCATGGGCCTGTCACCGGGGACGGTGGCCACCGATATGCAGCGGTCGATCAAGGCCAGCGGCATCAATCCCGTCAGTCAGCTGGACTGGGATGTGCATATCCCAGCAGATTGGCCCGCGCGGGCGCTGTTGTGGATGTGCTCGGATGATGCCGATGAATTCCTTGGCACTGAAATTTCGCTGCGGCTTGAAGACATTCGCAAACGGGCCGGGCTGATATGATCGATTTGACCAAAGAAGGCGGCCTGTGGACCGTCACGATCAACAATCCCGGCAAGGCGAACGCCCTGACGGGGGCCATGCTGGCGGAACTGGCCGAGATCACCGAATCCGCGACAGAGGCCAAGGCGTTGATCCTGACCGGCGCGGGCAAAGTGTTCAGCGCCGGGGCAGATCTGGACGAAGCGCGCGCCGGTCTGGCCAAATCGGATGTCTGGGAAAGGCTGTCCGGCGCCATTGCCGCGTTGCCCTGTCTGACCGTTGCCGCACTGAACGGCACTTTGGCAGGCGGGGCCAACGGTATGGCGCTGGCCTGCGATCTGCGCATTGCCGTGCCGTCGGCCAAGTTCTTCTACCCGGTGATGAAGCTGGGGTTTCTGCCGCAACCGTCCGACCCCGCGCGGTTGGCGGCTTTGGTCGGACCGGCAAGGGCCAAGCTGATCCTTATGGCGGGTCAGAAAATCACCGCGCAGGAGGCGTATGAATTTGGCCTGGTGGACCGGATTGTCGATCCCGATCACCTGATGCAAACCGCACGCGATCTGGTGGCCGACAGCGTCAACGCCGCCCCCGAGATCGCGGCGGGAATCGCAAGGTTGTGTTCATGAGGATGTCGGCCCTGCGGCTGCGGGTCGCCGACCCGGACCGACTTTCGGCGTTCTATCGCGATGTTCTGGGCATGTCGGTACGCATTGAAGGCCCTAACCGCCGCGTGGGCTATGACGGCGCAGACGCAGACATTTTGATGCTGCCGGGTGGAGGAGGGTACACCCATGACAAGGGGCAGCGCTACTGGAAGATCGGGATCACCGTTCCGGATGTCGATCTTGCTGCGGCTCATCTGCGCAGGTTTGACGTTCCAGTGAGCACGCCGAACCAGTTTCTGGACATCGGTTACATGTGCCATCTTGCGGATCCCGAAGGGTTCGTCATCGAGCTGCTGCAACATGATTTCGAAGGCAACCGGCCGCCGCATGCCGCGGACCCCGAGGCGCCTTTTGCGCAGGCTCGGATCGGTCAGATTACCCTTCGAACCGGCGATATTGCCGCCGAAGACGCGTTCTGGCGCGCCCGGGGCATGTCGTTGCTGTCAATGCAGGAGATCGCCCCTTACGGCTTTGACCTGCATTTTTATGCCTTTACGGACGAAACCCCGCCCAATCCTGATCTTTGGGCTGTTGAAAACCGCGAATGGCTGTGGAAACGCGCCTATACGACGTTGGAGTTCCAGCATGTTGCGGGCGCACAATTCGCCCATGTGCCGGACTTTCAAGGTATCGTGATCGAAGGCCTGCCCGAGCCACTGACAGATACTTTCGGCGGCCAGATCCTGCCGGGTTGATCAGCGCCCGCGCCGCTTGCCCGGAACTTTCGAACGAAACCCGGGTGGGCGTTTGCGGACCCAAGCCAGAAATTTCTCGAGCCTTGGATGCACGCGCAGGGCCTCGACCGTGTTGAAACTGCGTGCCAGTTCCGCTTCGGTCAGGGTGGCGTGCACCTCTTTGTGGCAGATCTGATGCAGCAGAACGGTAGGTCCGCCCTTGCCTCCTTTGAGTTTTGGGATCAGATGATGCAGGCTGCCACCCCCGTCAGGGATCGGGCGGCCGCAAAGCGGGCAGATCGGATCGCTGTTCGTCATGGTGATGTGAAACTTGCGCCTGTGACGGGCGAAGGCAAGAGGGTGCGAATGGCGCAGGCAGTGGTGATCGGAGCGGGCCCCGCAGGGTTGATGGCGGCCGAACAGCTGGCCGCAGCCGGGCATTCCGTGTTGGTGGCCGAGGCCAAACCTTCGGTCGCGCGCAAGTTCCTGATGGCCGGGAAATCGGGGCTGAACCTGACCAAGGACGAGCCGCTTGATGACCTGATCCGCGCCTATGGTGAAGCGGCGGATTGGTTGCGCCCGATCATGTCTGACTTTGATGCCGAAGCTGTTCAGTACTGGGCGCGCGGGTTGGGGCAGACGCTGTTTGTCGGCTCGACGGGGCGCGTGTTTCCCCAAGCAATGAAGGCCTCGCCCTTGTTGCGGGCCTGGTTGGCACGATTGGGCAAGGCCGGGGTCGAAATCAGGACCCGCTGGCGTTGGACTGGCTGGGATGGTTATGTGCCGGTGTTTGACACTCCGGACGGGCGGCGCAGTGTTGCGACGGATGTCACCGTGCTGGCACTGGGCGGTGCAAGCTGGGCCCGCCTTGGCTCGGACGGTCACTGGGCGCAGATATTGGCCGGAAAAGACGTGGCTTTGGCGCCATTTGAACCTGCAAACTCAGCCATTTCCGTTGATTGGAGCCCACATATGCAGCCCCATTTCGGGGCCGCATTGAAATCGATCCGATGGATGGCAGGCGACTTGGAGAGCCGAGGAGAGGCTGCGATTTCCAGGACCGGTCTGGAGGGCGGAGGGCTGTATTCGCTGACACCGGCCTTGCGCGCGGGGACACCATTGTTTGCTGATCTGAAGCCTGATCTGGACCAGCAGGCTCTGCTGGCGCGTTTGTCTGCGAAACAGTCGAAGACAACGCTGTCCCAGTGGATGAGAAAATCGCTGAACCTGTCCGCTCAGAAAATCGCCCTGTTTCATGAAATGTCAACGCGCGGCGGCCACTCTCAATCTGTGCAAGGGAGCATGTTGAAAAAGCTGCCTATCCGGCATGCCGGTCTTCGCCCGATGGACGAAGCTATTTCGACCGCTGGTGGTGTCAAACGGGCAGCGCTGGATGGCGGGCTGATGCTGACAGCGCTGCCGGGTGTGTTCTGCGCTGGGGAAATGCTGGATTGGGAAGCCCCAACCGGGGGTTATCTGCTTACGGCTTGCCTGGCGACCGGGCGCTGGGCCGGTCGGTCCGCCGCTGACTGGCTGGAAAAGGCCGCATGACCTAGCGGGATCGCGCCAACATCGCCAAACGGATCATCGCGCGTTCCACCAGCGCCATGGCAGGAGCTGTCTGCCCGGCGGAGCGCAGCGCCAAATCCGTATCCGTCAGAACCGTCAGCGCGGTTTGCAGCTTGGCCGCCCCCCAACCCTGTGCCTGTCGCAGGATACGGTCACGCCGCTTGCCGTAAACCGGCGGACGCAGCTTGCCGATGCCCTGCGCAGCACCACCGGGATCGGACGCGCAGGCATAGAGTGTCCGAAAATGCCGCATTGCTCCGATGCACAGAGTCACGCCGTTGGTGCCTTGCGCCTGCAACCTCCGGATCAGCGGCCCGATCTCACCGGCGCGACCTTCGGCAACGACGTTGAGAACATCATCCAGCGCCGCCTCGGTCGAGCGCGGAGCGCAGGCCTCGATATCTTCGATTGTCAAATCAGAGCTGTCACCGCGTTTGTATAGGGACAGTTTTTCAACCGTTTGCGCGAAATCACCGGGGCTGAGGCTGACGGCCAGTTCGCTGATTGCAGACATGACATCCCGGGGCACGTTTTTCATACCCGATGCGGCAAGAACCCGTTCGACTTCGGCGCGTGAGGGCGGGTCGTCATAAATGCCAACCGCATAGGCGGCAGGGTGGCCTTCGAACGCCTTGCGGATTTTCGAGCTGGGTTTCAATTGCCCCGCGGTCACGATGATCTGGGCGTCTCCGGGGGCCCAATCTTCGAGCGCGGCCAGAATTGCTGGCGCCGCGGTTTCGGTTGCGTCTTCCACGAAAACGGCACGTGGGCCGGGAAAGAAGCCGACCGCCTTGACCGCGTCCAGCAGCAGGGCGGGATCACCACGCAGATCGCCACCGGGCATGCGGGTCAGGCGCATTTCTTCTTCGGCTTGGGGGCCGAGCAGAGCGGCCAGCACCTGTTGCCGCTTGAGCGCAACCCGCATCGCATCCGCGCCATAGATAAGCAGCCCGGTCTTGTCCGCGTCCGGCTTGGCAAAATACCCCTCAGCCTCGCGCGGGCTCAGCTTCATGCGGCCAGATCCGGTGTGGCGTAAAGACGGTTCATGATCTGACCCGACAGAATCATCATCAGCCGTCTCTTGGCATCGCGCTCATCCGCCAAGGTGGAAACAGTTGATCCTGCGGCAGAATATGACACGAAATCCGCCACCGAGCCCGAGGCGATGATCTGACCGGTTGCGTTGGACCGCAGCGTGTATTGCGCGCGTCCGTCGATGGTGTAGCGTTGCGTTTCGTTCGTAGTGGTGATTGCTGCGCCACGCGTTACGGTCGAAACCTGAACATCCAGCTTGTAGTCGTTGACCGACCCGGCGCTTCGCCCCAGTTGCTGTTCCAGATCTTGGACCAGCAAAAAGCTTTCCACGGTGTTGGGCGCTGACACCTCGACGCGGCCATACAAGGCCGAACCCGATCCGCCAGGTGCATATACGGGCTCAAAGCCGCAGGCGGCCAGCGCCAGCGGCATCAGCAAAAACGTTCTGCGATCAAACGACAACATTCACAATCCGGCCCGGAACGACGATCACTTTCTTCGGCGCATTCCCTTCCAGCGCCTTTTGAACAGCTTCGGTGCTGAGCGCAATTTTTTCAACCTCGGCTTTGTCCAGATCCTTGGCCACGCTGATTTCCGCGCGACGCTTGCCGTTGATCTGGATCGGTAAGGTGACGGTGTCATCAACCAGCATCGTCTCGTCGGCGATGGGCCATGGCGCAACGGCCACAAGGCCTTCGCCGCCCTGATGGGCCCAGATATTTTCCGCCAGATGTGGTGTCATCGGCGACATCAGCTGTGCCAGCGTTTTGATGGCCTGCTTTTGGGCCGCAGCACCTGCTTTGGATTTCGCCAGGGTGTTGGTGAAGGCATAAAGCTTGGCGATGGCCGCGTTGAAGCCAAAGCTTTCAACACCCAAGGTCACATCGCGGATGGTTTTGTGCATCTCGCGCAAAAGCTCCTCATCGCCTTGGCCCGTGGCGTTCGGGTCCATGGCGCCGATCTTGTCGCAGAGATTCCAGACACGGTTGAGATGTTTATACGCGGCCTCGGCCCCCGCAGCCGTCCATTCCACGTCCCGTTCGGGTGGCGAATCGGACAGCACGAACCAGCGCGCGGTATCGGCGCCGAAGGCCGAGATGATGCTGACCGGGTCGACAACGTTCTTCTTGGACTTTGACATCTTGGCCGAAGGGATGATCTCGACCTCTGTGCCGTTAGCCAGTTTCCCGTCTGTGACCTCCTCGGGCAGGTGATAGACCGGACGACCGTTTGCATCGCGGGTCTGGTAGATCTCGTGCGTCACCATGCCTTGCGTGAACAACGCGTCGAAGGGTTCGATGGCTTTGTCCGGCAAATGCCCGGTGATGTTCATCGCCCGCGCAAAGAAGCGGGAATAGAGCAGGTGCAGAATCGCGTGTTCGATCCCGCCGATATACTGGTCTACATTCATCCAGTACTCGGCCTCGGCCAGATCGGTGGGCGTTTCCGCGCGCGGGGCGGTGAATCGGGCGAAGTACCAGGACGAATCGACAAAGGTGTCCATCGTGTCGGTCTCGCGCTTGGCCGGCGCTCCGCATTTCGGGCAGGAACAATCGCGCCACGTCGGGTGGCGGTCCAGCGGGTTGCCCGGTTTGTCGAAGGTGACATCATCGGGCAGGCGTACCGGAAGGTTCTCTTTCTTTTCAGGGACCACACCGCAGCTTTCGCAATGCACGACGGGAATCGGACACCCCCAATAGCGTTGGCGGCTCAAGCCCCAGTCTCGCAGGCGATATTTCGTGACCCCTTCGCCCCAACCGGCTTTTTCTGCGAAATCGATGGTGGTGTTGATCGCCTCATCGCCTGTGGCTTCGGTCAGGCCCGCGAAATGGTTCACCCAGCGGACTTTCTCGGTCTTTGGCGGGACAAAGGCGATCTTGTCGACCGGAGTGTCATCGTCCAGCGCAAAGAATGTGTCGACCACGGGCAGGCCGTATTTGCGGCAGAAATCAAGGTCGCGCTGGTCATGTGCGGGGCAGGCAAAAATTGCGCCGGTGCCGTAATCCATCAGGATGAAATTGGCGATCCAGACCGGCAGTTCCCAGTTCGGGTCCAGCGGGTGCTTGACGCGGATACCGGTGTCGAAACCCAGCTTTTCGCCGGTTTCGATGGCCTCTTCCGTGGTGCCGCCCTTGCGGCATTCAGCAACGAATTCAGCGACTTCCGGGTTCTCGGCCTCAAGCTGTTTGGCGATCGGGTGATCGGGCGAGATCCCCACGAAGGATGCGCCCAGCAGCGTGTCGGGGCGCGTCGTGTAGACAGTGATCGGTTCCCCACCATCGATGCGCTCGAACCCGAATTGCAGGCCGCGCGACTTGCCGATCCAGTTTTCCTGCATCAGCCGAACCTTGGCGGGCCAGTTTTCCAGCGTGTCCAGAGCGTTCAGCAGTTCTTCGGAATAATCCGAGATCTTGAAGAACCACTGCGTCAGCTCGCGCCGTTCCACCAGCGCGCCCGAGCGCCAGCCGCGCCCGTTTTCCACCTGTTCATTGGCCAGAACGGTCATGTCCACCGGATCCCAGTTGACCACGGCGTTCTTGCGATAGACCAGCCCGGCCTCGAGCATGTCGAGGAACAGCGCCTGCTGCTGGCCGTAATATTCCGGGTCACATGTGGCGAATTCACGGGACCAGTCGATCGACAGACCCAGCGGCTTCATCTGGGCACGCATGTCGGCGATATTGCCATAAGTCCACTCTTTGGGGTGGCCGCCGATCGCCATGGCAGCGTTTTCCGCCGGCATCCCGAACGCGTCCCAGCCCATTGGATGCAGAACATTGTGCCCGGTGGCCAGCTTGTGCCGCGCGATGACGTCGCCCATCGTATAGTTGCGCACATGCCCCATATGGATTCGGCCGGACGGGTAGGGGAACATCTCAAGCACATAGTATTTCGGCTTGTCCGCCTTGTGGTTGGCGGTGAAGATTCCTGCCTTGTCCCAGGCCTCTTGCCATTTTGCTTCGATTTCGGTGGCCGAATAGCGCGACATTGTGCGGTCCTTCGTGAATGAAAACGCCGGGTAGGAACCCGGCGTGGTATTAGTGTGATTTTCGGCGGAGTGCTAGAACTTGTTGTCCGCGATGCGCAGCTGACGGGCGCGGGACAGAATCGCATCCTCCACCGCACGGGTTGTTGCCGCGCTTACCGGGGAACCTCCGCTGGATTGCAGAGCGACGGACAAAGACCGGGCCGCAAGCGCCGGATCACTGATGTGTACGGTCGCCCTGTATGACCGTCCTCCGCCCGGAGGAGTGCCGTAACCTGTTACGATCACTCCGGTAAACGGATCGACCTCTTGCACCGGCAGAAAGTTCAATATGTCCAGAGAAGCTGCCCACAAGTACCGGTTTACATTGGTGGTCTGCTCGGCCGTGCTGCGATCGAAAATGTCCCACAGCGTCGAACGTTCAGGATCGTTCAGCTCGCGTTCATCGGAATTACCGCTGGCGGGATTGGGGGAATATGTCGAAGTGCTTCGATTCTGCCCGCATGCCGCAATAGTGGTGGTCAGCATGATTAATCCCAAAATCGTAGGCAGGCGCATTGTCAGCAGGTCCTGTTTCACTTGTTGTGCAGTATTCAGGGCATACTCCTAGCCAAGGACCCTCGCTGCAACAAGCCTATTCTTCTGAAATGTAAGCGTGCCCGCCTTATCCGGGCGAAAAGGAACTGTGGCATCCTTGCACCAATC
>NZ_JBXWSM010000090.1:0-13893 GCF_059613405.1 Ruegeria sp. BHSA118 | reverse complement strand
GCCGGTGCTGCCGCATCTATCCGGCATCTGAAGCAGTCCAGCGCCGAGCGTGATCTGCAAAAAGCCCGTGTGGATCAGGTGCGCGCCCGTCTGGATGCGGAAGGAATTCCGCATCTGCCGAACCCTAGCCATATCATCCCGGTGATGGTGGGCGACCCGGTGAAGTGCAAGTTTATCTCGGATACGCTTCTTGAAGAATTCGGCATCTACATCCAGCCGATCAACTATCCCACTGTCCCCAAAGGCACCGAACGTTTGCGGATCACGCCGTCCCCGGTCCACACAGATGAGGAGATCGATCATCTGGTCGGTGCCTTGTCGGCGCTTTGGCAACGTTGTCAGATCGCGCGGATCCCACAGGCCGCTCAGTAATCAGACCCCCTCTTTACTGGATTTAGCCGCCTCTCGGGGCGGCATTTTTTTGCCTCAGACCAGATAGAGCGCAAAAATCACAACGGAAAATCCCGTCAACACCATGGTGAACCCTCGCAGCCAGCTTTGGCTGCTCTCCAAATCCAGGTAGTGTTTCAGGATAACGCGGGCCTTGATCAGCGCCAGCAACAGGATACCGCCAGCAATGATTGCGGTTGGTGCCCCAATCAGGGTCAGCAGTGCGGATCCTACGCTGAGGGCCAAGAGCGCAAGCCACGCCTGGGTCAGAGAGTTCGGCGACCTCTGGCGAGAACTGTTGGTCAAAGATGAAGGTTGGGCCATCCGACTATCCCAGCAGATAGATCACTGGAAACAGCATGATCCAGACAAGGTCCACCATGTGCCAGAACTGCGCGCCCGCTTCGATGCTACTGGGGTCGTCGCGCCAAGCTACCAGCAACAGAATTCCAACCCCGGCCAGGACATGCGCGGCATGAAAGCCGGTCAGCATATAGTAGAACAGAAAGAATGGATGCGTTTCATATCCTATCCCTTGAGACGCCTTGTCGGCATATTCCGCACCCTTGATGATCAGAAACACGACGCCCAGAAGCGCGGCAAGGATCAACGCCAAACGGGCCCGCGAACGTTGCATGTTCCGCCGCCAATGCAACGCCTGTGCGGCCAGATAGCCGGATGTCACCAATACCGCCGTGTTCAATGCCGCACCCGTGCGATGCAGATGCGACTGCGCCTCGGCAAAACCTGCCGGATCGGTCAGACGCACCCCCATGAAGGCGATCATACCCGCGCCAAAAACCAGCAGTTCCGAAATGATCAGAACCCACATCAGGAACTCGCCCGGCAGTTCGTCAATCAGAGAGGCATCACTCATGCGCCGACCAGCTGGCGATAGATCTGCGGCAGGGCCATGGTCAGGCGATGCGGATCCGGAATGACGGCGAAACCGCCCTGACCGAACATGCGGGGAAACCAGCTTTTACCGGTTTTATCGATGGTGACGCCGAACACCGACTGTCCGGCCCGACGCGCCTCGCGTATGGCCATGCAGGTATCTTCGATGCCGTGGCGCCCCTCGTAGTGATCCAAGTCGTTTGGCTTGCCGTCGGTAATGACCAGCAGCAATCGGCGCTTGCGGGACTGGCTGGCCAGATCTGCGGAACAGTGCCGGATTGCCGCGCCCAACCTTGTATAATGTCCGGGGCGCAGCGACGCGATGCGCTGTTCAACTTTGGGTCCCATCGGTTCGTCGAACCGTTTGCAGCGTTGCACATAGACGCGCTGACGCTTGAGGGAACTGAACGCGTGAATGGCGAAATCGTCACCACAAGCGTTCAGGCCCCAGGCCAAGGCCGCCAGCGCCTCGCGTTCGATATCGATCACGGCACGCCCCGTGACCGCGCTTTCGGTGGATCGGCTGACATCCAGCAGGATCGACACCGCCAGATCGCGCGCCTCGGGGCGGGATTGCATCCAGACGCGTTCCGTCCCTTCACCATTTGCGCAGCGGTCAACCTGCGCCCGAACGGCGGCTTCCATATCCAGCTGGTCCCCGTCCAGATGGCCCCGGGTCATCACGCGCCCCGGGCGCAGCGCCTCGAATTGGCGTTTGACGGCACGAATGCGGCGGGCGGTGGCAGGGTCCTTGCCGAACTCGGCGGCATCGCCGCGGATGTCGGCGTCCGAAAGCAGAACGTTCACATGATCCGGCAGGTATTGACCCGTCCGCACGTCCCATTCGGGATATAAAGTACGGCCTGACAGGCGTTCGCGGTTGACGTCTTCGGGCGCCAGATCAAGGTGAAGCTTCAACCTGGTAGGCGGCGCTTTTGAGATCTGGCCAAGACCGATCTCTTCCTGATCGTCAGCCGCTTTCTTGGCGTTGTCGGGATCGTCGTCATCGATGCGACGGTTGATATTCAGAAACTCGGCCCAACTGAGGATGGCTTCGAACTTGTGCAGAATGAAACTGTCGCTGCGCTCGGCCTGATCCGATTTGCGGCGCCGGGCGCGGTGTGTCTTTTCGCCGGTTTCCTCTGGCGGGCCTTCGGTATCGGGGTTTTCAACCTCGTTGTGTTCCGAGAACCCAACTGCCCGCAATTCCGGCCACAGGGCAACCGGGCGCATCGGCTGATAGCCGCGTGGGGCGATCAGGTCGTCATCAAGTGCCAGAAGTTGGCCGGCCTGATCCGACAGAGGCTTGGGATCGCCCAGCATATGACGGATCAGTTCTTCGACCGCGGCCTCGGCAGGCGGCAGGCTGGGGATGTCGCGCTGATACAGCACACCCTTGCAAAGCTCGGTATACAGCGGAAGTAAGCCGGGCGCGTCGTCCAGAGTCGCCTCGACCATGTGCCGGGCGGCGATCAAGGCACGCAGGTCGGCACGCAGAGGATCTTCTTCGTCAATTCGGGTTCCGGCATGGGCAGCGGCAGCGGCCAACCAGACATACAGCGCGCCGTTTGCCTCGCGTGCGGGGAATACGGCCAGACGGTCGGGCAGACGCAAAACCTCTCCGTCGAACGAGGAGCGCGGCATCAATTCCACTTCGGTTGCAAGTTTGCGGCGCCAACTCAGGCGGTGACGCGAAACCTCGGGTGAGACCGGGCGCAATTCAACGCCCGGACTACCCCCAAGCCCCCGAAAGAGGACTGCCAGCCGCCCCGCGACCTCGGAAAGGTCGACCGCGGCTCCAACATGCACCTGGGGTGCATCGAGGCGGCTGGCAAGGGTGTGCCACAGTTTCCCGATGGTTTCTTCGGGTTCCCATGGCTCAAAGTCGATCCTGACCATCGCCGGCCTCACCCAAAGACGGCGGTGACAAGATCGAGGAGCCCGCGTTTGATATCCTCGTCATCGGTCAGAGGTTCGATCATGGCGGCAAGGATGGCGCGGTCGGTGGACATGCCCTGCGCGATCAGCGTCGCGGCATAGACGACCAGCCGGGTGGACACGCCTTCCTCGAGGTCCTGACCCTTGAGCCCGCGCAGCTTGCCCGCCAGCCGCACCAGCGGTTTGCAGCGTTCCAGCGGCAGGCCGCTTTCCTGCGCGACCACTTCGGCTTCCATCTGAGGCGAGGGAAAGTCGAATTCCAGCGAGATGAACCGTTGCCGGGTCGAGGGTTTGAGGGTTTTCAGGATGTTCTGATAGCCGGGGTTGTAAGACGCCACCAGCATGAAGCCGGGCGCGGCCTCAAGCTCTTCCCCGGTGCGGTCGATCGGCAGGATGCGCCGATCGTCGGTCAGCGGGTGGAGAACCACGGTCACGTCCTTGCGCGCCTCGACCACCTCGTCAAGATAGCAGATCGCGCCTTCGCGCACCGCGCGGGTCAACGGCCCGTCGACCCAGACGGTTTCCCCGCCTTTCAGCAGGTAGCGCCCGATCAAGTCGGCAGCGGCCAGATCGTCATGGCAGGCCACAGTGTAAAGAGGGCGGCCAAGGCGGGCGGCCATATGGGCCACAAACCGGGTTTTGCCGCAGCCTGTCGGTCCTTTCAGCAGCACCGGCAGGTCGTTGTTATACGCAGCGGTAAATACATCGCATTCATCGCCTTGGGCGAGGTAGAAGGGGGCGTTTGCCGCCCCCTCTTTCAGGTTCATGGAGCCATCCATATCCATCACTCCGCAGGGGTTTCAGCTGCGCCGGGTTCGATGACCTCTTTGCGGGGAACCCAGATCGAATAGATGAACAGCAGCGCCCCAAGGACAACGACCAGACCAGAGCCAAGACGCATCCAGTAGAAGATCGCGATCTGGTCCTGTACGTCCATGAAGTAGTCCCCGACCACTCGCTGCATGTGTGTCTGCACGGTACCGCCGAAGGTCAGCACGAAGGTCATGAAGACCATGCCGCTGGTCATCAGCCAGAAGGACCCCATGTTCAGAACCTGATTATAGGGATCACGGTTCTTCAGGATCGGCATGGCATAGCTGAAGATCGCAAGGTTGAGGCAGACATAGGCGCCGTAGAAGGCCAGGTGGCCGTGAGCTGCGGTGATCTGCGTGCCGTGGGTATAGTAGTTCACCCCGTGCAGCGTGTGCAGGAAGCCCCAGACACCCGCACCGAAGAAGGCAAGCGTAGCACAGCCCAGCGACCACAACAGCGCGGCCTTGTTGGGGTGGTCACGACGGCCCTTCCAGACCATGACGAAAGCAAAGGCCATCATCGCGAAGAACGGGATCACCTCGAGGCTCGAGAAGATCGAACCGATCCACTGCCAGTACGCAGGGGTACCGATCCAATAGTAGTGGTGACCTGTTCCAAGAATGCCCGAGAACAGCGCAGCGGCGACGATGACATAAAGCCATTTCTCGACCACCTCACGGTCCACACCGGTCAGCTTGAGCATCAGATAGGCCAGGATCGAGGCCATGATCAGCTCCCACACACCTTCGACCCACAGGTGGACGACATACCACCAGTATTGCTTGTCTAGCGACAGGTTGCCCGGGTTGTAGAAGGCGAACAGGAACAGCAGCGCCAGACCCCACAGGCCCAGAAGCAGGATGTTGGTAATGGCCGTCTTCTTGCCTTTAAGAACGGTCATCGACACGTTGTAAAGGAAGATCAGCGCGGCCACGACGATACCGGCCTTGACCCATTTTGGCTGTTCCAGGAACTCGCGCCCCTCTTTGCCCAGCAGCCAGTTGCCTTCGAACAGGTTGAAGACATAGGTGACGACCACGCCCAACGTGCCGACAACAAGGATGATCAGTTGCAGATAGGCCAGCTTGGGCGAGTGGATCTCGCGCTCGGCTTCTTCCGGGATCAGGAAGTAGGCTGCACCAAAGAAACCCAGGATCAGCCAGACGATCAGAGAGTTGGTGTGCAGCATCCGCACGATGTTGAACGGCAGAAGCTCACTCAGGAAATTGGGGAATACATAGATGAAACCGGCCAGAAGGCCGCCGATCACCTGTATCGCGAACAACGCCATGGCTACCGCAAAGTAGGCATAGGCGATTTTTTGGGATTCGTATTTCATTGTTTCGTTCCCTTTCTCAGCCTGCCTCGTTGGGCGGCCAGCCCTGCGCGTCTATGTTGTCCGTCCAGATCAGGAAGTTGGTCAGGTCACGGAGTTCTTCGTCGCTGAGGTTGAAATTGGGCATTTGCCGACGACCGGGAATGCCGGTCGGTTGTGCTTCCATCCAGCCCTTGAGGGATTCAAAGGCTGATTCCGGGTCGTCCAGCACGCCCCAGCGAGTCATTACATTGCCGACTTCCGGAGCAAAGTAGGCCCCTTCACCCAGAATCGAATGACAGTTCACACAGGCGTGTTTTTCCCAGACATGCTTGCCCCGAACCACACTGTCATCCAGCTTTGCGGCGTTTTCGGAGTTGACGATATACCAGTGGGAGTGGGCCGAAAGGGCCAAAAAGATGAGAATGAAGAACAGTGACCCGCCATAAAAAATATTGCGGGCCATGCTCTTTGTCATGACGTCTCGCATTGCGCTCTCCTTTGCGCAGATTAGCTAGTGGCAGCAACATGACGGGCGGGACGCGGGAGTGCCTTAACGAAAGTCAAGACTTCTCAAGTATGCTCTGGAACGAGGTCAGATGCCTGACAAACAGCAAGAACCACGAAAAAGCCTGGGGTTCGCCTTGATATCTGAACCAATCGTGAGGAATGTCGCGTCGACATTTTAGTATGGCGGAGTTATCCAAGCGCCTGAGAAAACAAGTGTAAATTCCGTGTCAAAGAGTGATGGGCAAAAATGGCAAACTATTCCTATATCGGTTATACGCCCGGCGTAATCACGGTGAATACGATTGGGCCGGATACGGTTACATTGGATGTCAATTTTGATCCTGACACGGATCGTCGTTTGTTCAGCGTGACAGACGCAGCCGGTGGATTTATTCAAAACGGCGGCGGACCACCCATTGTCGATACTGGCGATGTTTTCAACGGTGACCGCTTCGACAACGAAGACGGCGATGATCTGACGCAGACCGGCACCATCACCACCCTTGATGGCTCGACCACGTTTCTTAGTGGCCCAATTTACCTGGAAGAATCCTATATTCTGTCCAAGCCAGGCGGGGGTACGATAACTGTTTATCGTGTGGAAGTTGACGGAACTTTGGGTGGTTACATAACCTCTGAACCCCTTGTGCCCGGCACGACATACTCGATGAACATCGTGAATGTTACGCCGACCAATGCTCCTGACACAACCGATCCGACCACTATCATTGACGTGCCGTGCTTCGTAGCCGGAACATTGATAATGACTCCAGAAGGTCCGAGGCCCATCGAGGATTTGAAGGTGGGTGACGTGGCCGTTACCGCCGACAACGGACCGCAACACATACGCTGGATCGGTACGCGACATCTGGACCAAGCGGCGCTTCGCGCCCGTCCCAGGCTGAAGCCCATCCGGATCGAGGCCGGTTCACTGGGCGATCAGTTGCCCCAGCGCGATCTGTTCGTGTCACCGCAACACCGTATGCTGGTCCGGTCGCCGATTGCCGTCAGAATGTTCGACGCCAAAGAGGTTCTTGTTCCTGCTCACATTCTTGTCGGCGTGCCTGGCATTTCAATCGCTGATGACACCCGTGCTGTGACCTATGTCCATCTATTGTTCGACCGTCACGAAATCATCTATGCGGAAGGCGCACCTTCCGAAAGCCTGCTCACCGGCGCACAGGCCATGTCCAGTGTTCACCCGGACGCACGGGCGGAAATTCTTGAATTGTTCCCTGAATTGGATCAGCGCAATTACGTTCCGCTGGCCGCAAGACGGATACCGGAAAAAGGGAAACGCGCTCGTGCATTGGTCCATCGCCATATCAAGAACGCGCGGCCTCTGATCGCTGGACGATAGGCGCCGCCCAAACAGGCGTCAGGTCTGTTGCAGGGCGCGGGGGCCGGTCAGGGCGGGCCACATGGCGAACAGATACAGCCCCATTGCCGCGATCCAAAATCCATCCGCAGTCAGCATCGCCGTCATGTAACCTCCTGCCATGTCGGATCCGAACCAACGCACAAGCGCCGCGACCGCCATTAACCCATAGGCAATCGCCATGGGCGTCGGCGCGACAAGGGGACGACCGCTGTGGCCCAAGGCGGCGCGGCTCATTACGGCCAGGGTCATGCCACCAACGCAGCCGATGCCCAGAACGTGGAGCGCGCCGATCTCATTTCCCATTCCAATGGCAGCCAACCCCCAGAGAATCAGACCCAGGGCCAGCATCCCGAGACCCAGATGCAGGGCGATCAGGATCGGTTGGCGCAAGGCCCAGCCTGTTCTCCAACGCGCCATGCGCATCAGTTGAACACAGCCCATCACCAAAGCAACGGCACCCGCAACACGCCCGACATCAAGTGCAAGCACAAGCAGGGGCAGCAGCAGCGCCAGAATCATCGTCGCCCTGTCCAGCCAGGCCTCAGATACCGGCCACGATGCTTCGGGTTGACCCGCTCTTTTCATGGCATTGCGTGTAAAAGCGGGTGTAATCCGGCCGCCCAGGATCGCGATCATCGAACACAAGGTCAAAAGCCCGCCCCGGATGCCGGTATTCAGCGTATCCACCGTGACCCCCATCCATTCCAAATGGACCATAACGTTCGAGGCCAACATCAGAACCAGAAGATACAGGAACACCATATTCTGGGGCTTGGGTCGACGGACCAGTTGACTGGCAATCTTCAGCGCCAGAATGGGAACAAAGCTCAGGTCCACGACCGCGACGAACAAAGGTGGCAACACTCCGGAAAACCAGACCGCCAGACGCCCGGCCATCCAGATCATTGCGGCAAGCGTGATAAAGCGGGCCCGCGCCTCGGGCGCGCCGGTCCAGTTCGGAACGGCGGTCAGAAAAAACCCTCCCAAGGCGGCCGTTGCATACCCAAAAATCATCTCATGCGCGTGCCACATGACCGGGGGCATCGCATAGCTTTGGTCCATGTAGGGCATCAGCCCGTCGAGCGACGCCAACCACACGCCCCACGCGACCCCTGCAAACACGCCGTAAAGACCCGCCGAAAGAAAGAAGACCCGGAACCCTTCACTGAAAACACGTGCGATTACAGCTGTCATGCCTGCTCTCCATAGCTTTTCCGCCGTTGAGCAATGTGTAGTGCCCGCAAGACCCGGCGCCCTTAACCAAAATCAAGGCCGGGCTTAAACATGTGTGAAAAACACAAGATTTATTGGCGTTTTTGATTTGTGTTTTCTGTCCAAAGTACCTGGTCTGCACCCTTCCCGTTGACTTTGGTCAAGGATGACATCCACGTGATGTTTCACTCTCGGCACCGCCTCACCACGCATATGGAGAGTGATCATGTCACTTGGAATCAGCTACAACAAACCCGGTCGCGCCTTCGGGGTCGGATTGGCAATGTTGTTGGGCAGCGTCGCTGCTCCGACCTTCGCCGAAGAGCCAACTTTGAGCGAAGAAGCCTTTGAATCGTCTAAACAGCTCTATTTCGAACAATGCGCAGGCTGCCACGGCGTATTGCGCAAAGGGGCCACGGGTAAAAACCTGGAACCGCATTGGAAGAAGACCGCAGCCGACGGCACGGTAACCGAAGGCGGCACCCTCCAACTGGGGCAGGAACGTCTTGAAAAGATTATCGCCTGGGGCACCGAAGGCGGCATGAACAACTTCTCGGACATCATGACCGAGCAGGAAATCAAGGATATGGCGACCTACATCATGATGGAGCCGCCAAAACCACCTGAAATGTCGCTGGAACAGATGATGGCGACGCGTAAGGTCTATGTCGAAGAAGAGGACTATCCGACCGAGCCGCTGCACGGCCGCAACTGGGAAAACTTCTTTGTCGTCATCGAACGTGACGTCGGCAAGGTGGCCGTGATCGACGGCGACACCAAAGAGGTGCTGACCCACATCCCCACCGGCTATGCGGTGCACGTTCTGAAAGCATCCGAGCACCACTCGCTGGAAGAGCCTGAACAGCCTGGCCGGTTCTGGTACACCATGGGCCGCGACGGCAAGATGACCAAGATCGACCTTTGGCAGACGCCGGACAAGATGTTGGTATCCGAAGTCAAGATTGCATATGACGCCCGTGATGTCGCCGTTTCCGGCGATGGTAAATACGTCATCGGTGGTGGCTACTGGCCGCCGCATTTTGCAATCGTTGATGCCCAGACCATGGAACCGGTCAAGGTCGTATCGACCCGCGGCGTGAACGTTGACGGCGAGTATGTGGAAGAAGCCCGCGTGGCTGCCATCTACACCACTCCGAACGAACCCACCTGGATCGTTGCTGTAAAGGAACTGGGACAGCTGTGGCAGGTCGATTACACCGATCTGGACAACCTTCGGATCGACAAGATCGACAGCGCCAAGTTCCTGCATGACGGGTTCTTCGATCCGACAGGTCGGTATTTCCAGATCGCTGCAAACGCGTCGAACAAGATGGTGGTTGTCGATACCGAAACCCACAAGCTTGAGGCGATGATCGACACGGCCGCGCTGCCGCACCCCGGTCCGGGCGCCAACTGGGTCGACCCGAACTGTGGCCCTGTGGCGGGCACGACCCACCTTGGTGTCGGTACCGTGACCGTTTGGGGCAACGATCCTGAAAACCGCCCGGATGACGCCTGGAAAGTCTGCTACGAAGTGGAAACCGACGGCCCCGGCTTGTTCGTCCGCACCCACCCGAACTCGGATTACATCTGGGCTGACCAGACCAAGCATCCGGAACCGGAAGTGCAGCAATCCGTGCAGGTCATTTCGAAAGAAACCGGTGAAATCGTGAAAACGATCCAGATCACTGAAGACGAAGGCAGCGCCGCTGTTCACTTCGAGTTCAACGCTGACGGTACCGAGGTCTGGGTTTCCAAGTGGAACCTGTCGGACTCGAAGGAACCCAATGGTCAGATCGTGATCTTCGACGCGAAGACGCTGGAAGAGATCGGCCGCATCGATGGGCTTTTTGCCCCGACCGGCAAGTTCAACGTCTACAACCGGTCGAACCACGTCACCTGACGAGGTCAGGACGACTACAGGAAAGGGCGGGCCCCTCGCCCGCCCTTTCCTTGTTTGAGTCATCAGCCAAACTCACCGGCCTGCCACCAAGGGCCAGACAATACAGCCAAAACGGAGCCCGGATATGACCTCCGAACCGGAAAATAAAAAACCGATCTGGCGCCGGTATTTCCTATGGGGAATGCCTGTGGCCGGTATCGCCACGGCCTTTGCCGCCGGCATCATCTTCTGGGGCGGGTTCAACACCGCAATGGAAGCCACAAACACCAAGGACTTCTGTATCTCGTGCCACGAGATGCGCGATTTTGTTTACGAAGAATATACCGGCACGATCCATGACGTGAACCGGTCGGGCGTGGGGGCTGTCTGTTCCGACTGCCACGTGCCCAAGGACTGGACCCACAAGATCATCCGCAAAATAAAAGCCTCGAAAGAGCTTTATGGAAAGATGGTCGGCACCATCAATACCCGCGAGAAATTCGAAGCCAAGCGCATTCATCTTGCCATGAATGAGTGGGAGCGGATGAAAGCCACGGACTCGCGCGAATGTCGAAACTGCCATGACTTTGAATCGATGATGCCCGAATTCCAGCGTCCGCGTGCGCGTCAGCAGCACCTGAATGCGATGGAAACCGGTCAGACCTGTATCGACTGCCACAAGGGCATTGCACATTCGAACATCCGAGACCGCGCAACCGACGAATATCTGGAGGAGCTTGAGGCGCCAAACCCGGCCTTCATCCGACCAATTCCGCCAGAATACCTTGCCAGCCTTGAGCGGATCGAAGCCAAGGAAGCTGCCGAGGCCGACGCCGAGAAAGCCGCAAAGAAAGCCCAGCAGGAGGCCGTTCAGGCCCAGATAGCGGCAGCAGTTGACGCGGCTGTCGCGGAAGAGCGGGCAACGGCTGCAACCGATGGGTCTGCAACACCTGCCAGCAGTGAAAGCGGCGATGTTGGTGCCAACATCGACTGGAACGCAGTGGCCGCGGCGGATCTGAAACTGTTCTACCCTGGCCAGGCATCATTTGAATGGGTTCAGAACGGAAAAACCCATGGCGGGGCCCGCCCGCTGACCAAAGGTGGGGATCAGTGTACCACCTGTCACGCCAAGGAACTGGACACCATCGGCAACAAGATCGTTGCGGGTGGCGATCTGGAACCGACCCCGATTCCGGGCAAACGCGGTGTCATCGACGCAACCGTTCAGGCGGCGCATGACGACGAAAACCTGTACATTCGTCTGCAATGGCCGGACGCGGGTCACAACCCTGCCCCGTTTGTCGATGGCGGCAAGATGGACCCGGACAACCAGATCAAGATTGCCATGATGATTGCCGGCACTGGTATCGAACTTGGCGATCAGGTGGGTTGCTGGGCCTCGTGCCACGCCGACAACGCCTATATGCCTTTTGCGCCCGAAGCGGATGCGATCGCGGCCAATGCGGATGTTGCCGGTCGCCTCAATGCCACGGACACCATTACCAAATACATCAGCGAAAGCCGCACGGATGTTGAGGTCAAAGGTCGCCGCGGCAAGGCCCTGGGCGGCTGGGACAAGCTGAAGGCCGCCGAACAGATCGAGCAGTATCTGGCCGACGGCACCTATCTTGACCTGATGCGTGTCTACGCCGACGGAAGCGCCACCAATGGCTATCTGCTGGAGCAGCGCGTGGTCAATGATGGTGAAATCGCCGCATCGACCGAGCTGTCCGGCGGCATGTGGACCGTCGTCTTTACGCGCCCCCTGAATTCGGGCGCGCCCGGTGATGTGCCATTGGAGGCGGGCAAGACCTATACCGTTGGCTTTGCCATCCACGACGATTTTAGCGCCGCAAGGTTCCACCACGTGACGCTGAATACCAGCCTGGCGCTGGATGATGACAGCGCGTTCATCAACGTGGTCAAACAATAACGGATCGGGGCCGGGTCAACCGGCCCCGGCCACCTTTGGAAAGGAGACATGGACCATGAATCCCCAACGCCTTCTTCCCGCGCTGCTGCTTCTGGCCGCGCCCGCCTGGGCGGACGAGACCGCCGAAATCTGCGCCGAGGCCGAAGAGCGCTATGTCGAGTTGTTCGGTCAGCCTTCGTCGGCCGTCGAAGAGGCTGAAGTGGTGCTGATGTACAAATATAATTTTTGCCCATCCGAATTGACGGTGAAGGCAGGCACAACTGTCCGGTGGGTGAATGTCGACAAACGCACCAGCCATTCCGTTCTGTTGAAGTACGGCAGCCAACCTGAAAGTGATCGCCTGTTCCCCGAGGAATCCGTTGAACTGACCTTTCTCACGCCCGGCCCTCAGGACTATCTGTGCGGCCCCCATTGGGAGACACAGAACATGATCGGAATGATCACCGTCGAACCCTGAAACAAGGCACAATACAGGCAGGATGAAGGAGCGCGGGTGCAAATCCCGCGCTCCTTAACTTATGTCAAGGAGGTTGGTTTTCGATTGGGCCAATCTCGCCCTATGACACGCCCGGCTCACCCAGCAACGTCTTGCAATCGCAACGGATCTGCGTGGGATACCGGGTCTCGAAGACTTTCAGACCAAGCGAGTTTGCACATGAGCGGTAAGGTTTTTCTGATTGGCGCAGGCCCCGGCGATCCCGAGCTGATGACCCTGCGCGCACTGCGGATGCTGCAAGAAGCGGATGTCGTGGTTTATGACCGGCTGGTGTCGGCCGACATTCTGAACTTGCACGCGGAAGGCGCCCGGCTGATCCCTGTTGGCAAGGCCCCCAAATGCCACACCGTTCCGCAGGACCGCATCAACGAAATACTGCTTGAAGAAGCCAGCGCAGGTCACACGGTTGCCCGGCTGAAAGGCGGCGACCCCATGATCTTTGGTCGCGGTTCGGAAGAGGCTGCCTATCTGATGGCCCGCGGTGTCGCAGTCGAATACGCACCGGGCATCACGGCAGCCCAGGGGGCGTCTTGTTCGACGGGTGTGCCGCTGACCCATCGCGGGCTGGCGACTTCGGTTCAATATGTCACCGGGCACCGGCAGGCCGACAAGGTGCTGGATCTGGACTGGAAACGTCTTGCCGATCCGGACTCGACACTGGTGGTCTATATGGGCGTCGCCAATATCGGACAGATCGCCATGGGGCTGATGACCGAAAACCTGTCGGGCTCGACACCGGTTCTGGCGGTGGGCAAGGCCACGACACCTGATGAGCGTCGCCTTGTGTCACGGCTTGACCAGCTGGCCACGGATGTGCGCGCCGCCGACCTGAAGGCGCCGACGCTGTTTATCATTGGCAAGGTGGTTTCGCTTTATGCCGAACGGCCTGTGGCCAAGCTTCTGGAACAGGCCCATGGCTAAGCTGGGAAGACGCGATCAAGGGATTGTCCCGACATGCACCGACCGATCGCCGGGGCGCGCGGGGTGGGCGGCGCGAACCTGTCTGACCATTGCGGTTCTGGCCGCGACCTCTGCTTTTGCGGCGGATGTCATCGATCCCGATACCCTGAAAAGACTTGTGCATCAGGATTGCGGGTCCTGTCACGGCCTGTCCCTGAAGGGCGGT
>NZ_JBXWSM010000089.1:0-14554 GCF_059613405.1 Ruegeria sp. BHSA118 | reverse complement strand
CTGACGAAAACAAGCCTGGCCCCGTGAGGCAAACCAAGGTGTCCAGCCGACTCTGACACCTGGCGTGCTCATCGATCCATCGTGAAACAATCAGGCGCTATCAGAACCTATCTTTAGAACCACGCAACGATTGTTGCCCATTCGAAAACAGAATTTAAAAGGGAAAATCAAAAACTCGGATACGTTGAACAAGGCGGTCAGCCGCCCTTGTGGAATTAAGATACTCTGTCCGTCTGCACCCTTTGACGCGGTATGTCCTTCTGGTCCCTTGCTTCCGAAAATGAGGGTTGTGGTCCGCTTTGGGCTTGTAGCGGTTTCCGGGTGGGAAAACCACGCAAAAATAACACGATACGCCGTGCGGCAACACAGTCGGGTCGGTTCGGGGAACGTCATGATCTGCAAGACACCTCGCGAAGAACAAGCCTATGAATTTTTCGTGATGGACCGAAGCGATTTATCCCGCTCTTCACCGTGCAGTCAGCCAATGATCCAAGCACATGGTACACAAATACTGTATGGATACAGCATCAGAGAGGGCTTT
Organism: Ruegeria sp. BHSA118; assembly: GCF_059613405.1. Lineage (NCBI taxonomy): Bacteria > Pseudomonadati > Pseudomonadota > Alphaproteobacteria > Rhodobacterales > Roseobacteraceae > Ruegeria > Ruegeria sp. BHSA118. The sequence continues at coordinate 14,013 of NZ_JBXWSM010000089.1, read as the reverse complement.
TGACTCCTCCCTGGCAAGGTGGCACGATTTGACTGATAGCAGCCTGATCCATCAGGCATCATTGATTGACAGGGCATTGCAGCCTATGAGGGCATTCCGGACATTTCCTGCTCTGCTGGCAAAACTTGATAATTGAGAGGCACCATGACACGCAAAGTTACCAAAGCGGTTTTTCCAGTAGCGGGCATGGGAACGCGTTTTTTGCCAGCGACAAAATCCGTTCCAAAAGAAATCATGACGCTGGTGGATCGTCCGCTGGTGCAATACGCAATTGACGAAGCCCGTGCCGCCGGGATCAAGGAGTTCATTTTTGTAACGTCACGCGGGAAGTCCGCGCTGGAAGATTATTTCGACCACAACCTGGTGCTGGAGCAGGAGCTGAAAGCCAAAGGCAAGACCAAGCTTCTGGACGTGCTGAACAAAACCAATATGGAAAGCGGCGCGATCGCTTATATCCGCCAGCACAAGGCGCTGGGACTTGGACACGCGGTCTGGTGCGCCCGGCGGCTGATCGGCGATGAACCATTTGCCGTCATGCTGCCTGACGACGTCATCGCCGCCGACAAACCCTGTCTGCAACAGATGATCGAGGCCTACGAAGACACCGGTGGCAACATGGTCGCGGCGATGGAAGTTCCGAAGGAACAGACCAGCTCCTATGGCGTGCTCGATGTTGGCGACAATATCGGGTCCGTCGTCCCAACCCGAGGCATGGTTGAAAAGCCTGACCCATCAGAAGCGCCATCCAATCTGGCAGTCATCGGCCGTTACGTGCTTCGGCCGTCCGTTTTGAACAACCTCAACGCAAAAAAAACCGGAAGCGGCGGCGAAATCCAGCTGACCGACGCCATCGCCCAGGACATTGCCGCCGGAGTGCCGGCTTACGGCTATAAATTCGACGGTCAGCGTTTTGATTGCGGTTCAAAATCAGGCTTTCTGCAAGCCACCGTTGCCTTTGCACTTGCCCGCGAAGACCTGCGCGATGATCTGAGCCAATATCTGAATGACATTGTCGCCACGGGGAAGGCTGCTCAGTAGCCACAGATTGTTTTACTTGACGAAAAACATGGCAATACTGTCAGTCACCCGTAATTCGAAGGCTCGTGCATGACCAATACAGTCTACCCCGTCATTCTTTGCGGTGGTTCGGGAACACGTTTGTGGCCCCTGTCACGCAAAAGCTATCCCAAGCAATTCGTACCTCTGGTCGGCGAAACAAGCCTGTTGCAGAATTGCGCGGAACGGATGCTGGGCCCTTCTCAGGCACCTTATGCAAAGCCACTTGTTCTGACCAATGAAGCTTTTCGCTTTATTGTCCCTGAACAATTGATGGCCGTCGGAATTGACCCCGGCCCAATTCTGATCGAGCCCGAAGGTCGAAACACCGCCCCCGCTGTTCTTGCCGCAGCCTTGTATCTGGCAGCGCGTGATCCGGATGGCATCATGCTGGTGGCGCCATCTGATCACGTGGTTCCGGACATGGACGCTTTTCATCAAGCCGTTGCCGAAGGCGTACGGGCAATAAGTGAACGGCGCGATCTGGTAACTTTCGGCATCACTCCGACGCACCCGGAAACCGGATACGGCTATCTCAAACTCCGCCACCCGCCGGATTCGACCCAAGCGGCTGTTCCATTGGATCGTTTTGTGGAGAAACCTGACCGGAAAACGGCCGAGGCGATGCTGTCGGATGGCAGCTATCTTTGGAATTCTGGGATCTTCCTGTTTGCAGTTCGCGATATCCTGGCTGCTTTTCAACAGCACGCGAGCGAGCTGATTCCGCCGGTTCAAAAGGCCGTTGCCGAGGCAAAAACGGATTTGGGCTTTCTTCGACTGGATCCGGCGGCATGGGCGGGTGTGGAAGACATTTCAATAGACTACGCAGTGATGGAAAAGGCCCTGAACCTAAGCGTGGTGCCTTATTCCGCTGGCTGGTCCGATGTCGGAAGCTGGACCGCGGTTCAAGAGCTGTCGAACCCCGATGAAGACGGTGTGGCGACCAACGGAGAAGTAACGGCAATCGACTGCCGCAATGCACTGATACGGTCCGAGTCGCCGGCGCAGGAAGTCGTGGCAATGGGTTTAGACAACGTAATTGCCATTGCGATGCCCGATGCGGTTCTGGTCGCGAGCATGGACAAGGCCCAGGACGTGAAACAGGCCGTTGCAGCGCTGAAAGCCAAGGGGGCGAAGCAGGCAGAATCCCTGCCGGTGGATCATCGTCCGTGGGGCTGGTTCGAAAGCCTTGTGATCGGAGACAGGTTTCAGGTCAAACGCATCCATGTTCATCCTGGCGCCTCGCTCAGCCTGCAATCTCACCATCATCGTTCCGAGCATTGGATCGTGGTTGAAGGCACGGCCAAGGTCACCATCGATGATCAGGAGCGTTTGGTAACCGAAAACCAATCCGTCTATATCCCACTGGGAGCGACACACCGAATGGAAAACCCCGGGAAAGTTCCCATGGTTTTGATCGAGGTTCAGACTGGCACCTATCTGGGTGAAGACGACATCATCCGATACGACGACATCTACGCCCGAGACTGATTCTCGGGCATTGCTCTGCACGGGAATAGCATGGGCGGGTTCCCGGCAGACATCAGAATCTTACCAAAATCTTCTCTGGGCGGTCGGCCCGGTCAGACAGGATTGACGCGCTTTTCGGCAGGGTAGCGCGCAACCGAAGCTTCGCACCGACGCCACAGGAGGAACCCCCGTGTCACAAACATCCCCCCGATTGAACCTGCCTTTGCTGCAACCGGCACAGGCGCAAAAACACGTCACCCACAACGAAGCCCTGAGACAGCTCGATCTGGTCGTGCAACTCTCGGTACGGTCAACAGATTCCGGGACACCTCCTGTTGTCCCCGAGCAAGGTGAAGTTCATGCTCTTGGAGCCAACCCGACCGGGGACTGGACAGGACATGCCGGTGAACTTGCTGCCTGGTTGGACAACGCCTGGCATTTCGTGACCCCAGACATTGGCTGGCGCGCCTGGGATGAAGCGGCCGGAGATCTGAAATACTGGACAGGAACAGCCTGGGCCCCCCTGCCAGTCAGCACTCAGAACCTGGACGGAGTCGGGGTTGCGACCAATTCAGACAGTACCAACCGTCTGTCCGTTCGCAGCCCGGCGACCTTGCTGAACCACGAAGGCGGCGGGCATCAGCTGAAGATCAACAAAGCCAGCGCAGGAGATACCGCGTCGCTGTTGTTCCAATCGAACTGGACGGGTCACGCGGAAATGGGACTGTCTGGCAGTACCGGATTTTCCATCAAAGTGTCTCCCGATGGCGGCAATTGGACTGAAGTGATGACCTTTGATCCTGTAGCCGGAACCGTGTCAGGGACAGCTGTTCAGACAGACGCCAGCGATACGACTTCGGGCCGACTGATGCGCGCCGACTATGGATACGGCCCCGGAAACCTTCTTGGAACAGTGACGGAAAACGCAGGTGTTCCGACCGGCGCTGTCATTGAGCGCGGCAGCAACGCCAACGGAGATTATGTGCGGTTTGCCGACGGTACTCAGATCTGCACGGCCACGCTTGCGCCCGTGGCCTGCACCGCTGCTGAGGGTGCTCTTTTCAAAAGCGGCCCAATAACCTGGGATTTCCCGGCTGACTTTTCGACGCCCCCGAACGTGAACGGCACTGGAGGCGTTGCAACCCGGTTTACCGGGTTTGATGCGCCTTCGCCGTCGCAATCGACATTCATTGTCTTCTCGGCGATCTCAGATGCGGCAGCCCTGGCGCCATCCGCCACAGCCATTGGTCGCTGGTTCTGACAGGCAGGGCCGTCTGGATACCGGATCAGGCGGCCAATCCAACAGCAGATCGATTGCAACCGGTTCCGCGCTGTCCCTGCGTCACCGGGTTTGCAGCCCTTCATCACGCCGGAAAAGCAGGATGGTTGCTGGAACTCCAACTAACGGAACGCGGCAAACAACGCAAAAAGGAGGTTTTCAACAACCATCCTTGCGGGATCTACCCGTCTGACGTCTCGTGCCAAGTCTAAACCGAATACAGTTTTCATTTACGATCAATCAGAATCGGTAGGTCGCCCCAATCACCGGCCCGGACTGATGGAACTCGAAATCATTTCCGCCGATCTCATGGTCGAAGGCGATATAGCGATATCCGCCACGGATCACCCATCTGTCATTGATGGCATAATCTGCCGTCAACAGAACCTGCCACGTTTCGCTGTCATTGCGAAAGCCGCCATAATCAATGAACCCGGTTCCGGTCCATTTGTCGGATAGAACGTAACGTATTCTTGCGCCAATGACCGGGTCTACCCAATCGTCGTCAACAACGGTCGTGCGCCCAGGTGCCGAACCGGATATTAGCGTGAAATTGGTTTCGGTGCTGAACCATCTGAAACCACCGGCAATGTCCAGTTGAACCGAAGGATCTTCATAGACCCGATAGGCGACGTACCCGCTGAGGAATTGTGTGGTGAATGATGTGTCGAGAGTGGATCCAGACGGACCGGAACCACTGTTTCTGAAGGATAGATTTGTATAGTTGTAGTCAGCCAGCAGGCTCCAACGCCCATTGGAAGCCGCGAACGCGCCCATAAAGGCGAAATCCAGGTTGCTCAGAGCGTCAGAGAAACTCAACGTGCCGTCCAATGTCCCTGACGGGGTTTCGATAGACGTTTCCGTTTCAGGCATGAAAAGGTAAATCGTCGCTTCCTGGGACCAATCGCTTTGCTGCGCGGAAGCGGTTGTGCCAAACGCCGCAACCAAGGCCAAACCCGCGCCTTTTATTGCCAATTCTGTTCTCATCTCGTCCCTCCAATTTTTCAGATGTAATTCAGCTTATTTGTGATCCAGAACAGGATTTCTGCCAACACACCGATTGCGCCCGCCTTGTTCGCAATCACCAGCGTGGTGCCAGAAGCCCCGAAAGGGAAATCTTCGATATTGATCTGGTCCGGAACTTCGATCAGCACCGGATACCTGGACCCGCCGGCCAGATCGCGCAGTGATGGAAGGCCCGTACGCGAGTCTACAACGCCCTCTGCCGTTCCCACGGGCAAAGGTATGACGGTCCCAGGTATTTCGCCGCCCGGCAGGATTCGCAGCGCAAGGCGGATCTGGTCGCCGACGGAAACGTTTATGCGGCTTGATTGGGGCAAACTTGCGATCAGATGGCGGTCATCGGGGACACCAAAAACGATCGCCCCCTGTGCAATAGATACACGATTTCCGGGACGAAAAGAAACTGCGGTGACAAAGCCGTCTTCAGGCGCGCACGACTGTTTGCTCCAGATGCCAAAGGTCAATAGCGCGATGAAGGATTCAATGCCGGCTTCCGCCGCTGTCAGGTCGGACTGCAAGTGATCTGCCGCAGAACGAGCCGATTCAAGACTGGCCGTCAGCCGGGCGACTTCGATCCGAAAGCGTGTATCGTCGATGCGGAACAGGGGATCCCCTTTCGCGACCCGCTCGTTGGGGCGAACCGAAACGTCAACGACAGTACCAGACACATTGCGGGCAATCTTGGTGGCAACACCCTGCACCGAAACAGGCCCTGTCGGTGTGGTGTGGTTGCGGGCACCGATTACAACCAGTGCAATGATCGCAGCACCCCCATGGACGACAGATTCCCAGTACCGGTTCCATGGAATCAGTCCGAGCCTGGAAAACACCACCCAGATCACTCCGAAATAGAGACCTAAGACAATAAGCATATGTTTACTCCATTGCGCAAAGCTGTTGATACCAGCGGGGCGCAATATTGGTTTCGAATGCGGCTAAGAAGTACGCCAACGCTTGCCCTACTCGCGTGTCGGTTTCGCGGCCGCGCATTTCTGTGGACGCGCGTGGCCTTGCTTCATTGTTGCGCCGACGATCGTTTGACCATGAAAGCCTCGACTGCCTGTTGCGTTTCCGGCTCGTCACGCCCGGCCCGCGTGTTGTCCAGCGGGATCATCGGCCAATACTGAAGGAAAAACGGCTCTGTACCACCGGCCAAGCGTTCCAGTTCACTCAGGGTTTTGTCCTGAAAAGCTTGGTTTATCTCGTCATATTTGGCTGCGTTCCAACGCTCACCCGGTTCCATTCGGATTTCACGGATGGGTCCGCCGGCTTTTCCTTCGATCACCGTGGCCATGGCCGATGCGTCGGGACGGAACCAGTTGTCGATGGTGTAATCGTCGTCAAAATCTGCGATACCTACCGAAACCTGCTCGCGGATTGCATCGTCATTGAATACCGTCAAGTGACCCTGTTGATGAACGGCGTGCTGCGCATAGTCGAACCCCTGGTGCATTGCCCAGCTCTCGGCAATGTCACCCATGTGCCACTTCCCGACATGCGAGGTTGCATATCCTTCGGCCTTCAGAACCTCGGCAAGCGACACTTCCTCTTTGGGCAGACCGAAACCGGCGATGTCGACGGTCGTATCACCCATTCCGATCCGAACCGGCAGACGACCGGTCGTCTGGGCCACGCGGGTCGGGGTGCAGGATGGCTCGGTATACATGCGCACCATGCGCATCGCTTCGTCAGAAAAATTGTTGATGTTCGGGGGGTTGCCGCCGTTTTCGTCACGAAATGCCGCGAAAACCCGATCAATGGCGGTATCATCCTGTTCCCAGGCATCCTTGTTCTGAGCCTGAACGATACAAAACTCGGAATCATGCGCAATGGGTGCATTCTGCGCGTAGGCAGGTGCGCTGATCGCCAGAGAACCCAGAAAAAACAACTTGAGATCCATTTCTTCAGGTATCTTTTTTCCTTGGGTTTTCTTCTTGTTCCAGACCCTGTGCGATAAGATCGTGGGCGACACCGAAAAGGGTCTGGCCGGTTGCATACGCACGACGCGTAAGCCTGTGACGCTGAGAGGGTGCAAGAAGGGTCACGATCCGTTCGTGACCTCAGTTCTGCTTTTGGAAGCGGAGGACGACCACGTTTGGGCGAGGCAAGCGGATCGGGCAAATTCATTTGAACATATTCCTATGTTTCGACCAAGCTTTTCATGCAAACTACAGGGGAGTTATTTTGCACCGCATCAAAAAATCGACAAACCAAGACTTGGCCCTGCCCGAAGCGCCCCGGTTTTTTTTGCGGCCACTTTCCGGGATCCGAACCAGATCGCCGCAATATCCAAATCGGATATGGATTTCCGTCAGATCGAAGACGGCAAAATGCAGGCGGATTTCAAGGTCAGATCCGGCCCGCTTATTTCCGTTATGAAGTTTGGTTTCTCGCGGCGTGTGCACCAGATCGGCGCGTTTTAGTTACCTGCAACGCCACCTGATCGCTCGGCTGCGATTCTGAACGACATTCAGGCTTTGTTGGCGAACCCAAATTCTTCAGAACAGGGCGAAACCCATTTGATCGAACAGATACTGCGGATCGCTTTGGGGGGCGGGGCGGATCGCAGGGAACCGCGGATAAACCGAAAAGCTCTGGCACTTGCTGCGGCCATTGATCGGATGACGGCAACCCCGGACGAAAACGTCCCCATCAGCGAGATCTGCGGGGATATCAGTGTGTCATTGCGCATATTGGAACGCGCGTTCAATGAAAAATTCGGTGTCGGCCCAAAGGCCTATTACACAAGGCTCGGCCTTAACAGGGTTCGTAGCCTGCTTGCAGAGCAAGGCAACGAAATGTCAATTTCTGACGCCGCAAATCGATATGGTTTTTGGCATATCGGGCAGTTCTCACAAGATTACAGAAAGTGTTTCGGCGAATTGCCGTCGGCCACTGTCGATTGAAAACACTGGGCTTTGTGCTGTTTGTGACCATGGCCTTTCATGGAAGCAAATTCGAAACAGCGCAAAAGCTAAGCTGGTCAGGCTCAGGCCGTATTCATTTTCAGGCCCATATGCCGTCATGAATTACACCATCTTGCTCAACTCTCACGACTTCGCCACGGTTCAAAAGCCGCTGACGCGTTCTATCAGCCAGTACATTGACACTGACCCGATCCCATACGCGGTCAAGACCGTGGCCTGTTTGCCAACCGGAAGCGCGATCAGCCGCCAGATCGCCATTGAAAGGGCCAAGGCAGCAATAAAACTCAGCTGCCCGGCTTCGACACCGAGGTTGAAGGCCAGCAATGCCGCGGGAATGTCGTCAGGTGGCAACCCGATATCTGCCAATGCCCCTGCAAATCCTAGCCCGTGCAACAGCCCGAACCCGAAGCATACGATCCAAGGTTTCTGCTTTGAAAGCCGGAACCGTCCTTCGCCGCCTTTGACGATCTCCATCGCCAGAAAAACGATGGACAGTGCGATAACAGCCTCGACCGGTGGTCCGGGAACATTCAAAACACCCATCGTTGCCAGCGCCAGGGTTATTGAATGCGCAAGTGTGAACGCTGTTACGGCTCCGACAAGTTTCCATGGGTCGCGGACCAGAACAAACAGCGCGAAGACAAACAGAAGGTGATCCCAACCTTCCAATATGTGTTCAAACCCCAACCGGGAGTATGCGGCAAACACTGACCACGTCGACTGTTCAGAAGGTATGACTTGGACAGTGTTGTCCGGTGTAAAACGAAGGGTAGCAGGTTGAGCATCAACGGGATGCACACGCGCCAGCACGTCGTTTCTTTGAGTCTCAAGGCCTTCAATGGCAATGGGTTGGCCCGCGATATCCGCCTGGCATTCGACGACCCAGGATGCAACCCACCCTCGACCGTCGGAAATGGGATCCGGGCCACGCGCCGGCGTGCAGCCTTCTGGCAAAATTGCGTCAATCGCCATCGGTTGGCCATTCACGTCGGGCTTTCGCCAATGAACGCTCCAGGTGTCAGAGGCAATTTGGCGAATTTCCAGATATCCCGGATCAAGCGCGTGCGCAGCGGCGAAATTTGCAGGCCACACAAACAGCAGCGCAAACAGGAAGCAGATCAAAGCTCTCATTTGACCGGGCCCGAAAGATCAGGGGTCACAATCTCGTATTTTTCGGCCAGAGTCTCGTATTGCGCTTGCGCCAGATCTTCACTCATCGCGCGGCGCCAGTCCCGCAGCACCGTATTGTGAATTTCAGCAAGTGGCGGTGTTCGACTGGGCTCGACAGCAACGACCTCGACAATGTGGATACCGTAACCTGACCGGATCGGACCCGTCCACTGGCCTGTTTCGACCTCTGTGATGCTTTGCGAAAACCCTCCTCCAAAGACCGACTCGACAACCCGCGTCGCGGACAATGGCATGGACGCCGGCAGCAAAGTTGAACCGCCCAGATCTGAAATGTCTTGCCTGGCGCGCAGGGTGGCCAATGCGTTCTCAATTTCGGCCTCTTCGGGCTCCTCTCCAAGAAAGACCTGATTAAAGGCCACCATGGCAGGCGTTGCATAGCGTTCCGCGTTTTCCTGAAGAAAAACCTCCAGATCTTCGTCTTTCGGAACGATGGAAGTGGCAATGGCTTCGGTCAGATAATCCATTTTTTGGCTCAACCGGGTCCTAATCAAGGGATCTCCGCGATCCAGACCAAGTTGTCTAGCCTCTCTGACCAGAACCTCTTCACGAATGGATGCGTCGACCAAAGCCTTCAGTTCCGCATCGCTTGGAGGGCGTTTCCACTGCGCTTCGAAACGAGCGGACAAAAGCGCAACGTCATCTTGGTCGAGTATTATTTTCTCAAGATCTTCAACGCTCTCGCTTTCCGGCGCTACGATATGGAACCAAACAAAAATTGCCGCCCCGATCACAAAAAAATGGAACAGAGGTTCTTTCAGTACTCGCATCAAGCCTCCTGCGTGAGACGTGGTCAGATTGTTTGTTCAGATGTTGGCATCATCGGGTCGGGTTTTGCACGATGAATCCCTCTGCATGTTGCAGCAACGCGGAGGGCGCACCGCGGTAGGGTCACTGACGCGGCTTGTGTTCCGATCGCAGAACGGATCACTCTGCCGGTGTGTACCAGATCGGGGACGAATAGGCGCGTTCCTGATGCGTAAGCACTGCATCCTCGGGCAATTCGATACCATATCTCAACTTGTCGTACAGGATCCAACGCGGCGTTGGGATTTCGATGGCGCGGACGTAATAAAACGCGCGTGCATTCGGATCGAAATCCGGGTCTGACCATACGGTGACAAGTTCGGCCGTTCCGATTGTGTTGGTCCAGCTGGCGGTATCCACGTCCACAGTGTTTCCAACCGCAGGGACCTTGCCGTTTTGATCGACATCTCGGTTATCCGACCATGCCACGTCATAGACCTTTTCCTGCAAGGCACCTTCAGAATCGAGCCATCCCTTTATCACTTGAACTCGGTCCAGATTGGCACCAACAGGGTCGCGCAGAGCGGCGATCAGAAAGCTTGGCGCAACCTCACCTTCGCGCGGGCGCAGGTCCGAACCCATTGGCACCCCTTTGGTATAGCCAACATTGGCAAGGAAACGGGTTTCAACATCAGCTTCACTGAAATCCCATCCGCCAAAGAACCGCAGACCAATCCTTGGCCCGGTCGTTGCATAGGTTTCGCGGCGCTTGAACGCGTCAAAGATCGCCGCGCGTGTATTCTCGGTGGCCCAGACGGCCGTGTATCCGGAGGCGACAAGCAGGTCGCCGGGAATTTCACCAAGGTCATTGGCTATGAACGGATGCTTGATACGCGAGGCTGAGGGCTCGACGCTGACGGATTTTCCAAAGAAATTGTCTTCTTCGGCAGTGGCCAGAGAGGTATGGCTGTCCGTCGCACCCCCCATGCCGAATTTATAGGGGTTCACGCCAAACTTTTCTTCCAGCATCAATCCGCGTTTCAATGCCTCTCGGGCGTATTCTCCGGCCAGCATGTCATCGGTTTTCAACTCGGTTATGTCCAGATTGCCGACGTCCCAGTTTTCATAATCCGCAAATTCATCATCCGGGCTCAGGAAAGGATGCGCTTCACCGTCGCCCTTTATCTGGGTGACTTCGTAATGGGGCTCCCATTTTGCGCGGGCCGCGACATATTCCTCGTCAACCTTGCCGCCGTGATACGTGTCTTCGGTTGGGAACATCCACCCGTTCGACAGGTTCCCGTTATGGGCAAAGGCAACTGCACGCCCGCCCGTTTTTTCCTGATACTCTTCAAGCCAGGCGTACAGCGCCTTTGGATCCGTATCACCGTAAGGCGGCTGCGTGACCGGCGGCACCATTTGAAGCGCCCTGATTGGCCCATCGCGCAGCATGACATTGCGGTGCAAGTTGAACCCTTTCGGTACCGAGGTCCATTCAAAGCCGATGAAAGCGGTAAAAGTACCGGGGTCATTGTGCCGCTCTGCCGCCAGAACGATGCTTTCCCAGGTAAAGGCAAATGCATCGGCACCGGGGCTGTAGGATTCCAACAGGATTTCCGGCAGTGTCATTTGCGAAAAATTGGTGATGATGTCGAAAGCCGCTTTACCGGCTTCTTCCCCGCCGGCCTTGTACCCTTCGTACCACTCCAGTCCTTTCGGATCAGAAAGAACGCCCGGTTTGCCAGCCTGCAAATCCGGCGCGAACCCCATCAGGTCCGTGTGATCCGTGAGAACCATCCAATCCAATGGTCGTGACAGTCTTACTGGCTGACCCGTCGAAGAAATGACCTGCTCACCCTTGGCGAACCGCCACGCCTCATCCGGCAGCAAGGTGTTCCCGAAAGCACCCGCATCCAGCGAAAGCCCGGTGTGAAGGTGAGTGTCCCCCCATAGCGGACGTTCAGGAAATGTGCGTTGGGCGTAAGGGGAATACGGCTGATCGGAAAACAATCCCTCGGCAGCATCTTCGCTGGGTACGGCGTCGGCGACCGCAACAGCAGGGACCAATACGAGTGACATTACGCAAGCAGATATCCGAAACAATGTGACCTCCCGATTCAGGAATAATCAGAGGTGCCGGCGGCTTCATTGTGCCGACATAATATTCCCATTTTCTTATATCACATTTTGTCGACAAAAGGGTTTTTTAATCTGAGAACTGCAAACCCGCGCAATCCGGAAACTCGGCGAAAGCCCCTGGGGCGATCGCGACCCGTGTCCTACTGGCAAGACCCGTCGGGTCATCTTATCTGATAGTAGAAAGAAAGTTTCCGGCTGACGCCCCCCGGCGGGCGCGGGAAAGGTGCGGCGGTTCGAACCTGTTCTTTGGCTGCCCGCTCTATTTCCGGCGAGCCAGAGCTTTCGACGACATCAACCCAGGCCAACGAACCATCCGGGTCAATCTGAAAAAACACCCGCGCATAGCCACGGCCAGCAACGTAAACCACCGGTGCCCGATTCAGATGAACAAGAACCTGACCTGCATAGTTCGTGGTGTCCGAATTTCCCGGCCCCCGCCCGCCCGAACGGGTGCCGCCCCGGTTTTGTCGGAAGGCGTCGACACCCTCTCTTTGATACGTCGTCAGAGGTGATTCAATCGTCTGTTCCGGAAATCTCAGAGCATCAAAATTGCTTGACGGATCCAACGCACCCCGCAGGGTGGGTTGCGGGCGTCGGTCTGGAAGGCGAGGCCGCAATGACGTGGCTACGGCCTGTTCGGATCCATCCACGCTTGCATCGGGAACGGTCAGTTCGGCGTCGTCATCCAGAGGTTCCGACGCTTCTTCCGGTATCACAGGTTCAAGTGGGGACGTGTTTTCCGGAACAACCGGAGCAACCTCGACCGGTAACGCGGCGATCTGTTGCCGTTCCTCGGACACCGGTTCTTCGGCAGAAGAAGGCTCAACCGGATCGACCGCCTCTTCTATCGGCACCTCGGGTGTTTCGGCCAACGCTTCGGGCCTTGCCGACGCAGCGCCTTCAGCTTCGGCGGCTTCGCCTTCGTCCTCCAGGTTCTGGTCTACAGGGTCCACGACAACCTCATCCGGCGCCCTCGGCTGGATAATCGTTGATTTCCCGGTGTCGGGCGTGAACGTCTCTTGCGGGTTCGGCGAGGCCACGCGGGCATCACTTGTCGGAACTTCTGCCTCCTGCGGCTGGGTTGGCGGTTCCACCGGAGGGGTTGGCGGTTCATCCGGCGCGGGCGGCACGGGTTCGATCCTGGTATCGGCCAGCTCTTCGAACGCGTTGCTGAGTTCGATCGTGTCGGTACCACTTTCCCCGGAAGCCGGATCTGACAAATCAGGTACCGTGACAATCAGGCCGATCAGATGCACCAATACGGAAATCGAAATTGCAATGATTGCAACAGAAATGGACCGCCTGATCATTCGAGGGCCTGTTCGGTCACCAGAAAAACCGTTGGCGCACCCAACCGACGCAAATTGCTGGTGATCTCCATCAATCGAGAGGCCGGCGCATTCCTGTCCGGAACGATCCGCACGGGCCCCGAGTCATGCGCGGCCATGAAAGCTTCTGCCTCGATCGGATTGCCCCGAAAACTCAATGTCCCGTCCCGATGAAGAACAAGCGCATCCGGCGGCTCGCGACCGTCAAGATCTGCAGTATTCACCAGATCCAGATCGGGATCCAATGGCGGCGCAATCGTACCCGTAATCAGAAAAAAGATCAGGATCAGAAAGACGACATTGATCAGCGGAATTGTGGAATCACGATTTCGACCGGGTCGGATGTAACGGATCATTGCCTCACTCCAACACCCTGACCGTCAAACCTTCGCGCCCGCGCAATGGCACAAGCAGGTCCACAAGACGTTGCGCAGTTGTCCCGGGATCAAGGCTTACCAGCACCTGACCGGCTTGGACCTGATTGAACAATTCCTCAAGCGAAAGGGATTGGCCGTTCAGGACAACACGTGAAGGGCCAAGTTGCACGAAAAGGCGCTCGGGCGGCGCAGCGTCGGCATTCCCGCCGGTGGACGCGCTGCTCAACTCGATCTCGCTGAATCGCGAAAACGTTGAGGACAGCATGAAAAACAGCAAAAGCAGAAAGATCACGTCGATCAGAGGCGTCATCGACATGCGCCGCCGCACAAAAGGCGCAGTGTTACGCATGTTCTGGGGCGACCGGGACCTGTGCCGCCGCCTCTGAGCTTTGGATGGAATGACCGGGAACCAGAACCGTACGCAAAGCCTTGTCCGCAAAAACACGCTCGCGTGCGGTTCGACTTTCAAGCCAGGACAA